>DASQVL010000369.1:0-3966 GCA_035640795.1 Crenalkalicoccus sp.
TCACCATCAGGATCGGCAGGCCGGCGAAGGCGCGCGGCGTCAGGCCGAGCAGCTCGACCGAGGTCGGGTCGGCCCAGTGCGCGTCCTCGAACACCTCGAGGATCGGCCGGGCCCGGGCCAGGCGCACGGACAGGCCGAGCAGCGCCTGCAGCACCAGGGCGCGGCGGCGCTGCGGCGCAAGCTGGGCGAGCTTCGGCTGTTCCGGCATGGGCAGCATGAGCAGGCCGGCGATCAGCGCAAGGTCGCGCTCCGGCGTCGCGGCGAGCGCGGCGCGCAGCTTGCGGCGGCGGAGATCGGTGTCATCGCCCGGCGCGAAGCCGGCGAAGCGTTCGATCGCCTGCAGGACGGGGTGGAGCGGCGTGTCCCGCTGGTGGGGCGAGGCGGAGAAGCGCAGCCTGGCGTGCCGGTCGCCCGCCGTCGTCTCCAGCAGATTGGCGACCAGGCGGGACTTGCCGATGCCGGCCTCGCCGCTGATGAGCACGACGCGACCGGCACCCGCCCGCGCCTCCCGCCACAGCGCGGCAAGGCGCGTCGCCGGCGCGTCGCGGCCGATCAGCGGGATGGGAGCGGCGGGCTGGCGCGCCTCGAAGCGCGTCACGTCGCGCGCCGGCGCCACCGGCTGCCAGGCCCGCACCGCCTCGGTCCAGCCCTTGAGCTTGTGGGGGCCGAGGTCGCGCCAGAGAAAGAGGCCGCCCAGCTGATTGCGCACCGTGTCCGACACCACCACGGTGCCCGGCTCCGCCAGCGCCTGCAGCCGGGCGGCGAGGTTCGGCGCCTCGCCTGCGATCTCCAGCGCGTCGGCGGCGCCGGTGCCGGAGACGTCGCCGATCACCGCGATGCCGGTGGCGAGGCCGATCCTGACCTGCACCGCGTGGCCCGGGCCCGCGGGAATGCTGGCCATTGCCTCGGTGACCGCGAGCGCGGCGCGCACCGCGCGCTCGGCATCGTCCTCGGCGGCGCTCGGATAGCCGAAATAGACCAGCGCGCCGTCGCCGAGCCGGCGCGCGACGCAGCCGCCATAGGCCGCGATCACGCCGGCGACGCGGCGCTGGAAGTCACGGATCAGCTCGGTCAGGTCCTCCGGGTCGAGCTCGGTGGAGAGCTTCGCAGAACCCACCATGTCGCAGAACAGCACGATGAGCGGACGGCGCTCGCCTGCCTCGGCCTCCGCGCGCGCCACCGGGTTGCCGCAAAAGGCACAGAAGCGCGCCGCCGCCGGCACCGCCGCGAAGCAGCGCGGGCATGACAGCGCGGCGCTGGGCGGTCCTGCCTGCGTCTCCGCAAGGCCCGGCCCGCCGCCTGGCGGCAGGCCCGCCTCCCTCCTCTTGCGCTCCGCCATCTGCCTCCGCCCCGGGGGCCCGGCGTCGCAACGCCTGTCCCCCACCTTGCCGGAGCATGACCGGCCACTCAATACGCCGGCCGCCCCAGCGACGGAACCCGCAAGGGCGGTGCCGCCGGGAGAATGCATCGAAGCGCGCGGGTCAGCGCACGGCCAGCACCTCGAACACGTCGCCATCCATGGCATGGCCCACCACGTGCCGGCTGTGCCAGAGCGCATAGAAAAGCAGGTGCCAGGCGGCGATTCCCTGGTGCTTGCCGCCGGCATGGCGGAACAGCGCCGTCACGCGGTCCGGTCGCGCGATCTCCGCCACCCCCGGTTGTGCCGCCACCAGCGGTCCCAGCCGGTCGCCCACACGCCCGATCCATGCGCCGATCGGGACGGTGAAGCCCTGCTTCGGGCGGTGCGGCTCGGCGGCCGGAAAGTGCTGCGCCAGCCATTGCCGCAGCAGCCACTTGCCGACATGGCCGCGCACCTTCAGCGCATCCGGCAGACGGAAGGTCGCGGCGGCGACGCCCGGATCGAGGAAGGGCACGCGGCCTTCCACGCCATGCGCCATCAGGCAGCGATCGACCTTGGCCAGCAGGTCGTTCGGCAGCCAGTCGGCGATGTCGAGCGCCTGCGCCGCCTGCAGCCTGGTGCGGCCCGGGCTGGCGGCCGTCGCCTCCGCCGCGCCGACGCCGTCCCGCCAGCCGGCGGGCGGCGCGCGCAGCACGTCCAGCCGATCGAAGCTGCCGCGCGCGCGCGGCGCCTTGCCGCCCTGCCACCAGGGCCGCATGGCGGCGCGGTAGCGGCCATAACCCGCCAGCATCTCGTCGCCGCCCTCGCCGGTCAGCACCACCTTGATGCCCTCGGCGCGCGCGGCGCGGCCGAGGAACCAAGTGGGGATGATGGCGTAGTCCGCCGCCGGGTCGTCCATGCAGGCGACGATCGCCGGCAGGTGGCGCCACACCTCGCGCTCGGTCACCGTCAGCATCTCGTGCCGCGCCCCGGCCGCCGCGGCGGCGCGCGCCGCCGCCTCCCGCTCATCCGCCGAGTTGGGCACGTCGAAGCCGGCGGTGAAGGCAAGCACCGGGCTCTCCCCGGCGCGGGCGTTGAGCCGCGCCATCAGGGCGAGCAGCGCCGCGCTGTCCGTGCCGCCGGAGAGGAACATGCCGTAGGGCACGTCGCTGCGGCGATGCAGCGCGACGCTCTCCTCGAGTGCCGCGTCCAGCTGGGCGAGCGCGGTCGCCTCGTCCACCGGCTCCGGCCCGCCTTCCGGCAGGGCGGCGCGGCGGCGCCGCGCGGCGACTGCGCCGTCGGCGATCGCCACCGTCTCGCCGGGAAGCACGCGCGTGATGCCCTCGAAGATCGTCTCCGCGCCCGTCGTGAACTGCAGCTGCAGCAGCTCCGCCCGGGCCTGCGGGTGCAGCCGCGGGCGCACCAGCCCGGCCGCGATCAGCGCCTGCGGCTCGGAGGCGAAGGCGAGGCCGCCCGCCACTTCGGCCAGGTAGAGCGGCTTGATGCCGAAGGGGTCGCGGGCGAGCACCACCTGCCGCGCCGCGCGGTCGTGCAGCGCGATCGCGTACATGCCGCGCAGCCGCTCGGCGAAGCCGATTCCCTCCCGCCGCCAGAGGTGCAGCGGCGGCTCGCAGTCGCTGCCCGTGGCGCAGGCGAGGTGGTGCGCCTCCCGCAGGGCGAGGTCGTTGTAGATCTCCCCGTTGGCCACGAGCACGGCGGCGCCGGCGAAGAGCGGCTGGTCGCCGCCGGCGAGGTCGATGATGGCGAGCCGCGTATGGGCGAGCGCCACGCTGCCCGCCGCGTGGTGCCCGGCGCCGTCCGGGCCGCGATGGGCGAGCGCGCGGGTCAGCGCGTCGAGCGTGGCGCCGGAGGCCTGGTGGCCGGCGCGCAGGGCGAGGCCGGCTATGCCGCACATCGGGCGGGAGAGATGCGTCCGGCGCGGGCGGAAGGGAACGCCCTTCCGGCTGTCGCCGCGCGGCGCCGGAGGGGATTCACGGCGCGGGCGGCCGGTGCCGCTCCGGCTCCAGCCGCGCCTTGAGGTGGGAGAGCAGCGGGAACAGCCCGGCGCAGAGCGCGATCAGCATGCCCCAGGCGCCTTCCTTGTAGCCCTTGCGGCTCACGTAGCACTTCAGGAAGCGCGTGAAGACGCGCCTGATGTTGCCGCGCAGCGTGCCGATGTCGCCCGCGGCCAGCAGGTCCGTCGCCTTCGCCGAGGAGTAGCGGTCGAGCCGCAGCAGCATGTCCGAGATGTCGCGGTCCACGTCGTGTCGGATGCCGCTGCCATCCACCCAGGGCCCCTCCGTCCCGGTCCAGTCGAGGCCGGGATGCACCCGCTGCGCCCGCCAGCGCTTGGCGCCGCGGCGGAACAGGATGGGCTTCACCGTGGTGCCGAAATGCGCCCCCCAGCCATGCAGGATCAGCCGCCCGCCCACATAGTTGTCGATGCGCACCAGGTGGTAGCCATGGGGCGAGGTGGCGATGACGCCGCGGATCTCCTCCCAGAGGCTCGCGGGCACGCGCTCATCGGCGTCCACCTCCAGCACCCAGTCGCCGGTGCAGTCGGCGATGCCGGCGTTGCGGCGCTCGCCTTCCATCTCCCAGGCACCTTCCAGCACCCGCGCGCCATG
>DASQVL010000370.1:0-2804 GCA_035640795.1 Crenalkalicoccus sp.
GATGGTGGGGGGTTTGGGGGGAGGAAGTTCCCTTCCTCCCCCCAAGGGCCACCCACGCCCCGCCGTTTTGCCCCTGCCCAGCAGAAAACGCACGGCTCCCCTTCAGACCATGGCCTAGGCTCAACACCACCCCTGTCGGGAGGAACGCAATGAGCGAAGCCCATGAACGCTTCCGCGCACTGCACCAGCAGGCCAGAGCCTTCATCATGCCGAATGCCTGGGACGGCGCCTCCGCCGCGCTGCTGAAACGCGCCGGCTTCGAGGCCCTCGGCACCTCCTCCATCGCCATCGCCTACGCGCTCGGCCGGCAGGATGGCCGTCACGCGGTGAGCCGGGAGGAGGCGATCGCCAATGGCGTGCTGCTCGGTCGCATCAGCGGCCTGCCGGTCAATGGCGACCTCGAGGATGGCTACGGCCCGGCGCCGGAGGATTGCGTGGCGACGGTGGAGGCGGCGGTCGCCGCAGGCTTCGGCGGCCTCGGCATCGAAGACACCACCGCCGATCCCGCCCAGCCCATCCACGGCTTCGACCAGGCCGTCGCGCGGATCGCCGCCGCGGCAAAGGCGGCGCGCGGCCGCATCCTGCTGACCGGGCGGACCGACGTGCTGCTCTTCCCCGGCGGCACGGTGGAGGAGGCGATCCGCCGCCTCACCGCCTTCGCCGAGGCCGGCGCCGATGTGCTCTACGCCCCCGGCCTGCCGGACATGCCGAGCATCACGGCGGTGGTGCGCGCGGTGGCGCCGCGGCCGGTGAACGTGGTGGTCGGCCCGCGCAGCGGCCCGGTGCCGCTGGCGGAGCTTTCGGCCGCCGGGGTGAAGCGCGTCAGCCTGGGCGGCGCGCTCTACATGCGGGCGATGGCGGAGCTGGTGACGGCGGCGGAGGCGCTGGCCGCGGGCGACCTGGCGGCGGCCGCGTCGCGGCGGGTGCCTTCGGGGGAGATCGGGCGGTTGCTGCCTGCCTAGGCAGCCCTCGGGGGAAAGGGGGAACCCTGTCCCCCAAACCCCCGATCCCCTTTTTCCGCGCCTTTCATCCCCGTCGCTGCTGCGGCGGCTCGCGACGCGTCATGCCGCGCGCACCAGCCGGCCCGGCAATGCGCCTGTCGCCTCGCCGTCCCGGTAGGTGGCCACGCCTGAGCAGATCGTCGCCACATAGCCGCGCGCCCGCTGCAGCAGCCGCCGCCCGCCCGCCGGCAGATCCCACCGCATCTCCGGCCGCGCCAGGCCCAGCGCGTCGAAGTCGATCACGTTGACATCCGCCTTCATCCCCGGCGCCAGCACGCCGCGGTCCGCAAGCCCCGCCGCCCGCGCGGTGTCCGAGCTCTGCCGCCGCACCAGCTCCGCCAGCGGCAGCCGCCCCTCGCGCCGGTCGCGCCCCCAATAGCTCAGCAGGAAGGTCGGGAAGCTGCCGTCCGAGATGAAGCCCACATGCGCGCCGCCATCCGAAAGCCCGACGATGGCGTTCGGGTGCCGCAGCATCTCCGCACTCGCCTCCAGCGTCCAATCGGCATAGTTGGTCAGCGGCGCGAAGAGCAGCGCACGCCCGTCCTCCTCCAGCAGCGCGTCATACGCCGCCTCCTCCGGCGCGCGGCCCTGGCCCTGGGCGATCGCCGCGATGCTCGCCGAGCGCGGCGGCGTGTAGTCGGGCGGGTCGCCCAAGGGGAACATCCGCTCGAAGGAGAGGCGCGGCAGCAGCGGGAAGATGCTGCCGGTGAAGCGGTCCTCGGCCAGGATGCGCGCACGCACCTCCGGCTCTCGCATCGCCGCGGCGCGCGCCCCCGGCGGCAGATGGGTGATGGCGCGATAGGTGGGCGTTGCCGAGAACGGGTTCTGGCTGCCGGAAAGCCCGAACAGCACGCCGATCGGCCGCGGCGGGAAGACCGGGCGGATCGGCAGCCCCTCCGCCGCCGCGGCGTCGGACAGCGCCAGCAATTCCCGCCACGCCTCCCGCCCGTCGTGCCGTGCGGTCAGCGAGAACAGGATCGGCCGGCCGCTGCGGTCCGCGATCCGCCGCAGCATGGCGAACTCCGTCGCCGGATCCGGCGTGTTCCAGTCGGAGACGAGCTCGAGGAAGCCGGCCCCTGCATCGCTGAGGCCCATCGCGATGCCGGTGAGCTCGTCCTCCTGCGCCCGCAGCGTCGGCGTCGGGTCACCGGCGAGCGTCCGGTGGCTGATGGTGCGGCTGGTCGAGAAGCCGAAGGCGCCGGCGCGCACCGCCTCCGCCACGATGCGCCGCATCGCGGCGGTGTCGGCCGCGCTCGCATCCTCCAGCTGAAGCGCGCGCTGCCCCATCACATGCACGCGCACCGCGGCGTGCGGCACCAGCGCGCAGAGGTCGAGGTCGCGCGGGCTCCGGTCCAGCACATCGAGGTATTCGGGGAAGCTCTCCCAGCGGAAATCCAGCCCCTCATGCAGCACCGGGCCGGGGATGTCCTCCACCCCCTCCATCAACCGGATCAGCGTTTCCCGGTCCGCGGGCCGCACCGGCGCGAAGCCGACGCCGCAATTGCCCATCACCGCCGTCGTCACGCCATGCCAGGCGGAGGGTGCGAGGTGCCGGTCCCACACCGCCTGGCCGTCGTAATGCGTGTGGATGTCCACGAAGCCGGGCGTCACCAGCAGGTCGCGCGCGGTGATCTCCTCCCGCCCGCGCGGCAGGCCCCGTCCGATGCCGGCGATGCGGCCGCCCGCGATCGCCACATCCGCCTCGAAGGGTTCGGCACCGGTGCCGTCCAGCACCGTGCCGCCGCGGATGACGAGATCCGCCGAATCGCTCATGACTGTTTCCTCGGTGGAATTTTTGCGAAG
>DASQVL010000371.1:0-7635 GCA_035640795.1 Crenalkalicoccus sp.
CCGGCATCCGGGCGTTCGAGGCCGGCCGTCAGGCGGAGTGTGGTGGTCTTGCCCGCACCGGTCGGGCCGAGCAGCACGACGAACTCGCCATCGGCCACGGTGAGGTCGAGGCCGGCGACCGCCTGCACGGCGCCGAAGCGCTTGGCGAGGCCTTCGAGCCGGAGCTCAGCCATGCGCGGGCTCCGGCTGCGCCGGGGCGGCGGCATGCAGCGCGGTGCGCACGGCGCGGCCATCCGCGGCACGGAACAGCGAGAGGCGTTCGGAGCGGAAGCCGAAGCGCACCGTCTCGTCCGGCGCGAAGCGGAGCGTGGCGGGCTGGCGCGCGCGCACCGTGCCCCATTGCGTGGCCAGGGTCACGATCTGCGTGGTGCCGAGATACTCCGTGCCGTAGACCGTGCCCACGAGCGGCCCGGCGGGGTCGAGGCGGAGATGCTCCGGCCGCGCGCCGAGCATGATGCCGCCTTCGTCGACCGCCTCCCGCACCTCCGGGATCGCGATCTCTGCCTCGCCCAGCATCAGGCTGCGCTGGCCGGGCTGCAGGGCGAGCGGCAGGCTGAGCAGGTTCATCGGCGGCGAGCCGATGAAGTCGGCGACGAAGAGGCTTGCCGGGTGGTCGTAGATGGCGCGCGGGGGGCCGCACTGCTCGATCACCCCCTGGTTCATCACGGCGATGGTGTCGGCCATCGCCATCGCCTCCAGCTGGTCGTGGGTGACGTAGATGGTGGTGGCGCCCAGCCGGTCGTGCAGCGCACGGAGCTCCTGGATCATCGCCTCGCGCAGTTCGGCATCCAGCGCCCCCAGCGGCTCGTCCATCAGGAAGGCCTTGGGCTTGCGCACGATGGCGCGGCCGAGCGCCACGCGCTGCCGGTCGCCGGAGGCGAGGCCGGAGACCGGCCTTTCGAGCAGGTGGGAGATGCGGAGGATGCGCGCCGCCTCCTCGACCCGCGCGCGGATCTCGGCCCGCGGCCGCCCCTCGCTCGCCAGCGGGTAGGCGATGTTCCGCCGCACATCCATGTGCGGGTAGAGCGCGAAGAGCTGGAAGACGAAGGCGATGTCGCGGCGCGAGGCGCGGCGGAAGGTCACGTCCTCCCCGCCCAGCAGGATCCGGCCGGAGGTCGGCAGTTCGAGCCCCGCGATCATCCGCAGCGTGGTGGTCTTGCCGCAGCCGGAGGGGCCGAGCATGACGAAGAAGCTGCCATCGGCCACGGTGAAGCTGGTGCCGCGCACCGCGGCGAAGTCGCCGAAGCGTTTGGTCAGGTCCTGGACGACGATCTCCGCCATCAGTCGGGGAACTTGCTGACGATGGTGAACATGACGACGCCGGCGAGGGTGGTGGCGAAGGACCAGGAATAGAGGAAGAGCGAGACGGGCTGCATCAGCATCACCACCCCGGCCGCGATCAGCACGGTCGCCGCCCCCTCCCACGGCCCGCGGCGGAGCAGCCGGCGGGCGAGCGCGCGGCGCGGTTCCGGGGCCTGCGGCGGCTGTTCCGGCACGTCCCTCACTTCCGCACCGCGCCGAAGGTGATGCCGCGCAGCAATTGCCGGCGCAGCAGCACGGTGAAGAGCACGATCGGGACCAGGAAGAGCGTGGTGCCGGCGGCGACCGCCGGCCAGTCCTGCCCGCCCTCCCCGATGATGATAGGGATGAAGGGTGGCGCCGTCTGCGCCTGGCCCGAGGTGAGCAGCACGGCGAAGGCGTATTCGTTCCAGGCGAAGATCAGGCAGAAGATGGCGGTCGCCGCGATGCCCGTCGTCGCCTGCGGCAGCACCACGCGGCGGAAGGCCTGCAGGCGGGTGTAGCCGTCGATCATGGCGGCCTCCTCGTACTCGCGCGGGATCTCGTCCATGAAGCCTTTGAGCAGCCAGACGGCGAGCGAGACGTTCACCGCGGTGTAGAGCAGGATCATGCCGATCCGCGTGTCGGAGAGGCCGAGCTCCCGGTACATCAGGTAGATCGGGATGGCCACGGCGATGGGCGGCATCATGCGGGTGGAGAGGATGAAGAACAGCAGGTCGTCCTTCAGCGACACGCGGAAGCGGGAGAAGCCGTAGGCCGCCAGCGTGCCGAGCCCGACCGCGAGCAGCGTGGAGCCGAAGGCGATGACGACGGAGTTCCAGAAGCGCGGCGCGTAGTTGGAGGGGCCGACCACCACCATGTTGCGCTCCCGCGCGATGCGCTCGCAGAGCGTCGCGGGCGGCGGCAGCGCGGCGATGAACTCCTCGGTCTGCCGGCTGCGCGTGGTGAACAGGTTGCAGTAGCCCTCGAGCGAGGGCTGGAAGAGCAGCTTCGGCGGATAGGCGATGGAATCGGGCGGGCTCTTCAGGCTGGTGAGTCCGATCCAGAGCAGCGGCACCAGGGTGACCAGCGCATAGGCCAGCACCAGCGCGCCGCAGGCGCCCCGCGTCGCGGGTTTCGGCTCCACGACGGAATGCGCGACGGTGCTCATCGCTGCTTCACCCGGTTGAGCGCCCTCACGTAGATGTTGGCGAGGCCGAAGACGGTGACGAAGAGGATGATGGCGAGCGCCGAGGAATAGCCGGTGCGCCACGCCTCGAAGGCCTGGCGCTTCAGGGTGATGTTGATGGTCTCGGTCAGGCTGCCGGGGCCGCCGCCGGTCAGCAGGTTGACCATGTCGAACATCTTGAAGTTCTCGATGCCGCGGAACAGCACGGCCAGCATGATGAAGGGCGCGCAGAGCGGCAGCGTTATGGTCCGGAACTGCCGCCAGGGAGAGGCACGGTCCACCTCCGCCGCCTCGTAGATGTCCTGCGGGATGGAGCGGAGCCCGGCGAGGCAGATCAGCATCACATAGGGCGTCCACATCCAGGTATCCACGATCACGATCGCCCAGGGCGCGAGAGCGACATCGCCCAGCATCTGGAAGGAGCTGGGATCGAGCCCGAGCACCCAGCCCACCGCCGTGTTGAACAGCCCGATCTGCGGCTGGTAGAGGAAGGTCCAGAAATTGCCGACCACCGCCGGCGACAGCATCATCGGCAGCAGGATCAGCGTGGTGAGCGTGGCGTGGCCGCGGAAGCGGCGGTCGATCGCCCAGGCCAGCGAGAAGCCGAGGAGCGTCTGCAGCGCGACGGTGCAGAGGACGAAGCGCGCCGTCACCTGCATCGCCGCCCAGATGTCCGGATTGGTCAGGATGTCGTTGTACCAGTCGAGCCCGACGCCGAGTACGGCGGCGTTGGGCCGGTTCGCCCGGTAGTTCGTGAAGGAGAGCTGGACCGTCCAGATCAGCGGGAAGATGTTGATCGCCAGCAGCAGGAGGATGGTGGGCGCGATGAAGGCCCAGGCCAGCGCGCGGTCGGAGAGGCCGCGCAGCCGCCGCGCCGCCGGTGCCGGCGCGGCGGTGGCGGCGCGGCCGAGCAGCGTGGTGTCGGCGGACACGCGCTCTCCCTCCGGTGCCTAGCGGATGCGGCCTTCCTCCTTGAAGGTGCGCGTCCAGTCGGCGATCAGCTGGTCGAGCGCCTGCTGCGGCGTGCCCTGGCCGGCGACCACGTAGTCATGCAGCCGGCGCTGCATCGCCTGCAGCAGCTGGGCGTAGGCGGGCTCCTGCCAGAAATCCTGCACGTTCGACATCGCCTTCAGGAAGTCCGCGGCGAAGGGGGCGGAGGCGGCGAAGCCCGGGTCCTCCAGCACCGCGCGGTGCACGGAATAGCCGCCGAGCGCCCACCAGCGCTTCTGCACCTCCGGCTGCGCGAACCACTTGATGTACTGCAGCGCGGCGTCGCGGTTCGGCGAGTAGGCGACGACGGAGATGCCCTGGCCGCCGAGCACGGAGGCGTCCACCTTCTGGCGCGGGTTGACGAAGAAGCCGATGTGGTCGCCGCCGACATTCGGGTCCTTGTAGAGGCCGGGGAAGAAGGCGAACCAGTTCATCTGCATGGCCACCTGGCCCGACTTGAAGGCGTCCAGCCCCTCCTGCATGTAGGCGTTGGTGTAGCCGGGCGGCGTGCAGCAGCGGAACAGGTCGCGATAGGCGGCCAGCGCCTCGACCGCGGCGGGGCTGTTGACGAAGCCCTGCATCCGGTAGGGGTGCTGCGGGTCGTCGTAGCGGAAGCCCCAGGCGTAGAGCGCGGCGGTGGCACCCATGGTGATGCCTTCCGAGCCGCGCTCGGTGAAGATCGCGGCGCCGTAGACGCGCTTGCCGTCGATCTCGCGGTTCTGGAAGAACTCCGAGACCTGCCGCAGTTCCGTCCAGGTCGCCGGCGGCGCCAGGTCGCGGCCGTATTTCTGGCGGAACTCCGCCTGCAGCGCCGGCCGCGTGAACCAGTCGCGGCGGTAGGTCCAGCCCAGCGCGTCGCCCATAGCCGGCAGCGCCCAGTAGTTCGGCGTGCCCTTGGGCCAGGTGGAGTAGGCGTTCACCGCGGCGGGGAGGAAGTCCTCCATGCGGATGCCCTCGCGGGCGAAGAAGTCGTTCAGCTTCACGTAATGGCCGTTCTCGGCCGAGCCGCCGATCCACTGGCTGTCGCCGATCATCAGGTCGCAGAGCTTCCCGCGCGAGTTCAGCTCGTTCAGCATGCGGTCGGCGAAGTTCGGCCAGGGCACGAACTCGAAGCGCATCTGGGTGCCGGTCTTCTGCGTGAAGTCGCGCGAGAGTTCGACCAGCGCGTTGGCCGGATCCCAGGCCGCCCAGCAGAGCGTGAGCTGTCGCGTCTGCGCCGCGGCCTCCGGCGCCGGCGCGCCGAGGACGAGGCCGAGCGCGAGCGCCGCGGCGGAGGCCAGGCGCGCGAAGACGGATCTTGGCTGCATCTTTGACGGTCCCCTCCTGCCCACGCGCGCCATCAGGCGGCGGCAGGTCGCCGTCGCGGACGTCGCGCCTCCATGGGCGGCCCGTTCTGCGGGGCCGCGCCATGTTTAGTAGGCGCCGCCCCGCTAAACAGTGTCAAGGAAAACAGCGCGGCCCGGAGAGGGCTACTCCGCGGCCAGCGGCAGCGGCTCCCGCGCGATCTCCCGCCGCGGGTCCTTCCACAGGCGGCCGTCCGTCATCACCATCGCCAGGTTCTCGCGGTGCTGCAGCAGGGTGACGTCCTGCGTGGGATCGCCGCGCACCAGCAGCAGGTCGGCGAGGTAGCCTTCCTTCACCAGGCCGAGCTCGTGCTTCATGCCCATCAGGTCGGCGCCGACGGTGGTCGCGCATTGCAGCGCCTCGATCGGGGAGTAGCCAAAGAAGCGCACGAAATGGTGAATGTCCCGCGCGTTCTGGCCCTGCGGCGTGAAGGCGAAGCCGTAATCGCCGCCGATTGCGACGCGGATGCCGCGCCTGCGCATCTGGTGGTAGGTCTCGCAGGAGATGTCGAAGGCGCGCTGGAAGCCGCGCTCCTCCACGAAGCTGCGCGGCACGCCAGCCTTCTCCGTCTCGTGCACCAGGTTGTACAGGATGCCGAAGGCGGGGGCGACGAAGTGCCTGTGCTTGTTGCGCTCGAGCATGTCGAGCGCCTCCTGGTCCGCCTGGTCGCAGTGGTAGATGCAGTCCACTCCGGCCTCGACGCAGCGCTTCACGCTTTCCGCGCTCCGGCTGTGCGCCACCACCATGCGGCCGAATTCGTGCCCCACCTCGACTGCCGTCGCGATCTCGGCGCGCGACATCGGCGTGCAGGAAGCGCGGGTGTTCATGACGAAGTCGTCGCCGGAGACGTTGATCTTCAGGTTGTCCACGCCTTCGCGCATGCAGAGGCGGGCGACCTTGCGCATCTCATCCGGCCCGTCGGCGATCAGCGCGAAGCTCTCCCGGTAGAGATGCATCCGCCGCTCGTCGCCGAGGCCGGCGGTCACCGTGATCTCGGGGGAGGCGGCGCGCATGCGCGGCCCGATGAAGTCGCCTGCGTTGATCGCGTTGCGGATGACGACGCCGAGGCGGAGCTTGGCCGAGGCGGCCTCGAACAGCGAGGTGAAGCCGTGGTCCAGCATCAGTCGCGTGTTCTTGATGGAGAGGATCAGGTGCTCCTCCGGCGGGATCTCGCCGAGCTCGGCGGGCTCGGAGACGCCGGTGAAGGTCGGGTGGGAGTGGCCCTCGACCATCCCAGGCATCAGCGTCATGCCGGCGCCCTCGATCACCTCGCAGCCTGCGGCGTCGAGCGCGCCGCGATCCGTCGCCACCGTCCGGATGCGGTTGCCCTCCACCAGCACATCCGCCGGGTAGGGCTCGCGGCCCGTGCCGTCGAAGAGCTGGGCCTGCCTGATGAGGATGCGGCTCATGGCGTTACTCCCAACCTGTTGCTTGTACGTATTGGTCGGAGGATTATCCTTGAACCGCCGTTGCGCGTGCAAGCCCGGCCTGGGCCGGGATGCTTCGCCTGGCGGGACCGGCCTGGCCGAGGATGTGATGGCCGCCGTCGATGGAGAGCGTCTCGCCCGCCATCGCGGCGGCGTAGTCGCGGGCGAGGAGGATGCAGCCCGCACCCGCCGCCTCGATCGTCACCAGCCGGGCGCGGCGATGGCGTGCCGTGATGCGCCTCGTCACGCAGGACGACGCGGCATACGCCGCGCGCCAACCAGCCGCTGCGCACGCCGACGCGAACCGGGTCGCGCTCCCGGGCGCCGGCATGCTCAACGGCCGGTTGGAATCCGTCGCCGCGGGCGGGACGGCGGCGCGACGGCGTGGTCGCGATGGTTTCGCAGACCCGCCTTCGCCTCCTTGAAGCGGGCCGAAAAGCCCTGAAATCCTCTGGCGGATGCGTTAGAACCGAGGTCGCGTGCGCACCCTCGCTTGCCCCGGGCGTCGGGCAACGGGCAATGCGGTCCCATGCACCACGCGCGACGAGGCAGGCGCACCCGGAACGGGGCACGGCCATGACACCGGCAGAGGACGAGGAGTGGGTCTTCGGCCGCTTCGTCCTGCATCCGCGCCGGCGTGAGCTGCTGGCCGACGGCGTCGCGCAGGAGATCGGCAGTCGCGCCTTCGACGTGCTGCTGGCGCTCGCCGGCAGCGAGGGTGCGCTGGCCACCAAGGAGGCGCTGCTCGACGCGGCCTGGTCCGGCGTCGTCGTCGGCGAGGACAATCTCTATGCGCAGGTCGCGACGTTGCGCCGCGTGCTCGGCCCGGATCGCGACATCATCCAGACCGTGCCGGGGCGCGGCTATCGCTTCACCGCGCGGGTTCTGCGCCGCCCGGCCGGCGGCGCCGCGCCGGCGCCGCGGCGGGCGCTGGCCGGGGTGGTCGTGCTGCCCTTCCTCGATCTCGGCAGCGAGCCCGGCGCGGAGCGTGCCGCGGACGCCATCACCGAGGCGCTGACCACCGATCTTGCCCGCGCACTGACCGGCATGCAGGTGGTCTCGCGCGCCACCGCCTTCGCCTACCGCGACCGGGCGGTCGAGGCGCGGCGCGTCGGCGAGGAGCTCGGCGTGCGCTACGTGCTGGAAGGCAGCGTCGTGGTGCGCGGCGGCCGCGTCCGGGCGAATGCGCAGCTGATCGAGGCGGTCGCCGACGCGCATCTCTGGGCGGAGCGCTTCGATCGCCCCTGCGGCAGCGACCTCCTGGCCGCGCAGGACGAGGTGGTGGTCAGGATCGCGCGCCTGGCCGCGCTGCAGCTGATCGCGGCGGAGGCGGCGCGCGCCGGCGCAAGTCCCGCCGCCTCGCGCGACGCGCCCGGCCTCGTCCTCCGCGGCCGGGCGGAGATGGCG
>DASQVL010000372.1:0-2053 GCA_035640795.1 Crenalkalicoccus sp.
GCCGAAGTCCCCAACCAATGCGCGAACAGTTGGCGTCCACATGGCGGTCTCCGGGCAGGAAACCGCCCGCAACGCTGCCCGAGGGGCCAGGATCAACCCGTCAAACACGCCCCCATCACCCCTTCGCAAACGGGCACTGAGGGACGACCACCCCTGCCACCTACCCACCGGGTGGCCGGCCCGTTACGCCATCTAGCGGACCGAGAACGAAGTCCGAAGGACTTCGGAATCGGGACACTAGACCTGCCGCCAGGACGGTGCTGCGGGATCGGCCAGCTGGATATCGACCGGGCCGATGCCGAAGATGGCGATCACGGCCGGCTCACCTCCATCCTGCGGCACGCCGTCGTAATGCCAGGTCCGGGCGTGGCGGAGGACGAACCCGCCGGCCGGAACCGGCACCGCCTGCCGTGGGTCGAAATCCGCGCCGCTGTTGACCCACCAGCTTCCCGACACCACGACCTGGATGCGGTCGGTTCGGTAGCTGTGGGGCGCGCTGAACCAGCCGGGGTTCCACTTCATCATCACGAGGTAGGGGCCAGGCTTGTCGATGTCGCCATACAGCCTGGCCATCTCGCCGCTGCCGGCCGGCAGATGGCCCGGTGGCTCGAACCGGATCTGGTCAGGCAGCAGCACGAAGGTCTCGCGCCGGTCGAGCGGACTGGCCACCGCATCCGGGTCCGCGAGTGACGCGAGCAGCGGGGCCAGGATGAGCAGGCGTCGTTCCAGGGAGACAGCGTCCATCAGCGGATCCTCCTTCCCGACCAAGCCCGGGAGATGGCTTTCGGCGCCTGCCGGCCTTGCACGGAAAGGGTCTGGGCACATCCCACCGGTGCGGGGCAGGTGGTTCCGGGCTGGCTATTGACGCAATGCCCTTGCTCCGGCCTCTGTTGCCTGCTGGTCGTGCGCCGGCCTATCCGTCGAGACGCCGATGCCGGGCCCGGCAGCCCACCAGCCGGCGTGTTCTTCCGCGCTCACTGGTTCGGTCAACGCAGCGCAAGCTATGCTTCCCCCCACATCGACGCCGCCCTTTTCCTGTAAGTACGCGCGAGACGCAGCAGCACCCGGATCGTGATCAGGCCCAAGAGAAGGACGGCGGAGTCGCGGCGAAGGAAGCTCGCCTCTTCCCCCGCAAGCCGATGACGCCCACGCCCAGCCTGGCCGTGGTCATCCCCGTCCACCGCCAGCCCCATTTCCTCCCGGAAGCCGTCGAAAGCGTCCTGGCCCAGCGCGGGGCGCCGCCCATCGCCATCGTCATCGTGGACGATGGCTGCCCCTTTCCCGAGACGCGCCAGATCGCCGCCGCCTACGCCGCCGCCCATCCCGGCCGCGTCTTCGCGCTCCGCCGCCCGAATGGCGGCCTCTCCGCCGCCCGCAACACCGGCATCGAGTTCGCCCTCGCCGCCTTCCCGGACTGCACGGCGATCTATTTCCTCGACGCCGACAACCGCCTCGCGCCGCCCTTCCTCGCCCGCGCCTGGGCCGCGCTCGCCGCCGCGACGCCGGCCATCGGCTGGGTCTACCCGGACTTCGACATGTTCGGCGCACCCACCGCCGGCTCCGGTGCCGGGCCCTACTCGCCCCTCGCCCACCTCACCGACAATCTCTGCGAGGCCGGCAGCCTGGTGCGCCGCGCCGTCTTCGAGAGCGGCCTCCGCTTCGCGGAAGAGCTCCGCAGCGGCTTCGAGGATTGGGATTTCTGGCTCGCCGCCGCTTCGCGCGGCTTCCGCGGCCAGCATCTGCCGCACGCCGGCTTCCACTACCGCCGCCGCGCGGAGAGCATGCTGAGCGCCGCCGAGCGCGAGCGCCCCCTGCTGCTGGAGACGCTCCGCCGCCGCCACCCCGCGCTCTTCGCCCCGCGCCGCATCCTGGCGATGGAGGCCGCCGAGGCGCCGCGCCTCGCCCTCTGGGGCGGCGATGCCGTGCGCCTGCATGCCGACCCCGCCGGCCCGCCGCTGGAGACGCTGACACAAGCGGCGGCGCGCGAGCGCCTCTGGGCCGCCGAGGAGGCGCCCGGCGCGGCGCACTTCCCCGTCTTCGTCGCCTTCGCCGC
>DASQVL010000373.1:0-6210 GCA_035640795.1 Crenalkalicoccus sp.
GCGCCGCGCGCGGCGCGCGTCACGAAGCGGCCAGCACGGTGCGGATGATGCCGACCGCCTCCTCGACCATCGGAGCCGTCACGTCGAGATGCGTGCAGGCCCGCACCCGCCCGCCGAGCGCACTGACGGCGACACCCTGCAGCAGCAGCCTCTCCTGCAGCGTCACGACCTCCATGCCCGTGCCGCCGACATCGAAGAAAACCAGGTTCGTGTCCGGATCCTCGACACGGACGCCCGGGATCTGGGCGAGGCCGCGCGCGAGCGCCCGCGCATTGGCATGGTCCTCCGCCAGCCGGTCCACATGGTGGTCCAGCGCGTACAGGCACGCGGCGGCGCAGATCCCGGCCTGACGCATCGAGCCGCCGAGGCGCTGCTTCCAGCGCCAGGCCGCACCGATGAACTCCGCCGAGCCGCACAGCACGGCGCCGAGCGGCGCGCCGAGGCCTTTGGTGAAATCCAGCCAGACGCTGTCGAAGCCCGCCACCATCTCGGCCGGCGCGATGCCGGCGGCGACGCAGGCATTCATCAGCCGCGCGCCATCCATATGCGTCGCCCAGCCCTGCTCCCGCGCCACCGCGACGACCTCGTTCAGCTGGCCGAGCGGCCAGATCGCGCCGCCGCCGATATTCGCGGTCTGCTCGACCTCCAGCAGCCGCTGCGGCGGCGCGTATCGGGTGCGCGGGCGGATCGCCGCACGCACATCCTCCGCCGTGAACATGCCACGCGGCCCGCGCAGCGGCTGGATCTGCACGCCGGTCAGCGCGGCATGCGCGCCGCCCTCGCTGGTCAGGATGTGCGCCGTCTCATGTGCCAACACCTCGTCCCCGGCCCGGCAATGCGTGAGGATGGCAACGACGTTGCACATGGTGCCGCTCGGCAGGAACACCGCCGCTTCCTTGCCGAGCAGCGTCGCCATGCTGTCGCAGAGGGCGTGCACGGTCGGGTCGTCGCCATGCTGCTCGTCGCCGAGCCCGGCCGCCATCATGGCCGACTTCATCGCCGGCGTCGGGCGCGTCTGCGTATCGGAATAGAGGTTGATGCGGACGGGCGGGCTCCCATCCCGCGAGCGCGGAGGCGCCCAGGATGGGGTGCCGGGCGTGACGCCGGTGGGCGGCCGGGCGGGGGCATGGACCATGGCACGGACCTTGACGGAATGCGACCGACCTTGGCGGCCGGCCCGCGGCCTGGCAAGCGCATCGTCGTCTTGCATTCCGCGCCGCGCGCGGCGAGAAGGCGTCGCCACCGCGGGGGAGGACGACCGATGGAAGGCCATGTCGAGCACGGCGGCGACAAGCGCATCGCCCTGCTCATTGCCATCCTCGCCCTGTTCCTTGCCCTGGCCGAGACAGGCGCCAAGAGCGCACAGACCGAGGCCATCACGCGCAACGTGGAGGCCGCCAATCTCTGGGCCTTCTTCCAGGCGCGCACCATCCGCCAGACCACGTTGCGCACCGCCGCCGAGGAGGTGGAACTGCAGAAGGCGCTGACCGCCGAGGAGGCGGCGCGCAACGCCATGGCGGCGCAGCAGCAGCGCTGGCGCGACACCCTCGACCGCTGGGAGAGCGAGCCCGAGACCGGCGAGGGCCGCAAGGAGCTGACGGCGCGCGCCCGCGCGGCGGAGGCGGCGCGCGACCACAGCATGGCCGCCTACCATCTGTACGAGTACGGCGCCGCTGCGTTCCAGGTGGCGATCGTGCTCGCCTCGGCCTCCATCATCACGGGCGTGCCGGCGCTGGCGATCGGCTCCATTGCGCTCGGGCTGGCGGGGCTCGTGCTCGGCGGGATGGGCTTCCTGACGCCGGAGGCAGTGCACCTGTAGCCGAGGCAGGCGGGAATGGAAGGCCTGCGCAAGCTGGTGGCCTGGCGGGAGCAGGCCCGGGCGTTCACGCCCGTCCGCGATCTGCTCCAGACCGATATGGGTCTGGCCTTTCTGGAGCCCGCGATTCACGCCCTGGTGTGCACCCCCGCCCCGAGCGATCGCGGGGCAGTTCAGGCCGCCGGCGTCGAAGGCGCCGGGTGCCCGCCCTGCGGCTGCGGCCGGCCATAGAGTTGCATCGCCCGGCGTTCGAAGGCGCGCACCATCAGCCGCACCGCCTCATTGAACACGGTGCCAATCACCGCCTGCAGCAGCCGGGAGCGGAACTCGAAGTCCACGAAGAAATTCACCTCCGTCCCGCCGGGCACTGGCGTGAAGCGCCAGTGATTGTTGAGATAGCGGAAGGGGCCGTTCAGGTAGCGCACATGCACGTGCTGCGGCCGCTCCAGCACCACCTGGCTACGGAAGGTCTCGCGGAACATCTTGAAGCCGATGGTAAGGTCGGCGACCAGCTCCGTCTCGCTGTGCGTGAGGACACGTGCGGCGGCGCACCAGGGCAGGAATTCCGGATAGCGGCGGACATCCGCCACCAGGTCGAAGAGCTGCTCCGGCGTGTAGCGGAGGATGCGCTTCTCGGCGTGGGTCGGCATCAGGCGCGGGTGGCGAGCGCCGCGTCGCGCGCGGCGCGCAACGCCTCGAAATCGCGGTCGGCGTGGTAGGAGCTGCGCGTCAGCGGCGTCGCGGAGACCAGCAGGAAGCCCTTGGCGCGGGCCAGGCGCGCATGGTCCTCGAACTCCTCGGGCGGGACGAAGCGGGCCACGGCGGCGTGCTTCACGGTGGGCTGCAGGTACTGGCCGATGGTCAGGAAGTCGACGGCCGCGCTGCGCAGGTCGTCCATTACCTGGCCGATCTCCGCCCGCTCCTCCCCGAGGCCCACCATCAGGCCGGACTTGGTGAAAAGGGCGGGATCGAGCTGCTTGGCACGGTCGAGCAGCCGGAGCGAGTGATAGTAGCGCGCGCCGGACCGGATGGAGGGATAGAAGCGCGGCACCGTCTCCAGATTGTGGTTGAAGACGTCGGGCTTCGCCTCGATCACCACCTCCAGCGCGCCCTCCTTGCGCAGGAAGTCGGGCGTCAGCACCTCCACCGTCGTCCCGGGTGCCGCCGCGCGGATTGCCGCGATGGTGCGGGCGAAGTGGCGCGCGCCGCCATCGGGCAGGTCGTCGCGGTCTACGCTGGTGACCACCACATGGCGCAGGCCGAGCCGCGCGACCGCGTTGCCGACGCGCACCGGCTCGTCCTCGTCCAGCGCGTGCGGCAGGCCGGTGGTGACGTTGCAGAAGGCGCAGGCGCGGGTGCAGACCTCGCCCATGATCATCATGGTGGCGTGGCGCTGCGACCAGCATTCGCCGATATTCGGGCAGGCCGCCTCCTCGCACACCGTCACCAGCCGGTTCTCGCGCATCAGCGCCCGGGTCTCGTGGTAGACCGGGTGGGTCGGCGCCTTCACGCGGATCCAGGCCGGCTTGCGCGGCGCCGGGTTGTCCGGGCGATGGGCCTTCTCCGGGTGGCGCAGCCCTGCCGGCGCCCCCTGGCGATGGTCGATCTCGATCCGCGTGGTCATCCCCACCAGGTCCGGCTGTATCCGGCTCAGATGTGGATCACCCGGCCATAGGCATCAAGCACAGCTTCGTGCATGGTCTCGGAGATGGTGGGGTGCGGGAAGATGGTCTCTATCAGCTCCGCCTCCGTCGTCTCCAGCGTGCGGGCGATGGTGTAGCCCTGGATCATCTCCGTCACCTCGGCCCCGACCATATGGGCGCCGAGCAGCGCGCCGGTATCCGCGTCGAACACTGTCTTCACCATGCCCTCCGGCTCCCCCATGGCGATGGCCTTCCCATTGCCGATGAACGGAAAGCGGCCGACCCTCACCTGGTGGCCGGCTGCCTTGGCCGCCGCCTCGGTCAGCCCGACACTCGCCACCTGCGGGCGGCAATAGGTGCATCCGGGAACGTTGGTGACATCCAGCGGATGCACGTCGTTCAGGCCGGCGATCGATTCCACGCAGAGCACGCCCTCGTGGCTGGCCTTGTGGGCGAGCCAGGGCGGGCCGCAGACGTCGCCGATGGCATAGACGCCGGGCTCCCCGGTCCGGCAGTAGGGATCGATGACGATGTGGGTGCGCTCGACCTTCACCCCCGTCCCCTCGAGGCCGAGATCCTCCACATTGCCGACGATGCCGATGGCGGAGATCAGGCGGTCCGCCGCGATCTCCTGCACCTTGCCCCCGGTCTCGACCACCGCGGTCAGGCCCTCCCCGTTGCGGCGGACGCCCTGCACCTTGGCATCCGTCAGCACCTTCATGCCCTGCTTCTCGAAGGATTTGCGGACGAAGGCGCTGATCTCGGCGTCCTCCACCGGCAGGATGCGGTCCAGCACCTCGATCAGCGTCACCTCGGCGCCCATGTTCAGGTAGAAGCTGGCGAACTCGGCGCCGATGGCGCCGGAGCCGACGACGACCAGCCGCTTGGGCAGGGCCTGCGGCACCATCGCCTCCCGATAGGTCCAGATCAGCTCCCCATCCGGCTCCAGCCCCGGCAGCACGCGGGCGCGCGCGCCGGTCGCCAGGATGATGTGCGGGGCGGCGAGCTCGGCGACCGCCGCACCGTCCTTGCTCACCGAAAGCCGCCCCTTGCCGGCCAGGCGCCCCTGGCCGTCGAACACGGTCACCTTGTTCTTGCGCATCAGGAACTTCACGCCGTCCGAAAGCTGCTTGGCGACGGCGCGGCTGCGCTTGACCACCTTCTGGAAGTCGAAGCGCGGGTTGTCGGCGGCGAAGCCGTAGGCATCCAGCGTGTGCAGCAGGTGGTTGATCTCACTGGTGCGCAGCAGCGCCTTGGTCGGGATGCAGCCCCAGTTCAGGCAGATGCCACCGAGATTCTCGCGTTCCACCACCGCGGTCTTCATGCCGAGTTGCGCAGCGCGGACCGCGGCGACGTAGCCGCCAGGCCCGCCACCCACGATGATGAGGTCGAAGCGCTGTTCGGCCATGCTCAAGCCTCCGGCGCGGCGAGGGCGCGGAGCGCCTCGCCGGTCAGTCGTTGCAGGGTCCAGCCCTGGCGCGGCACCGCGCCGAGGGAACGATAGAAGGCAAGGGCGGGCGCGTTCCAGTCGAGCACCGACCACTCCATGCGGCCGCAGCCTTCGGCGAGCGCGCGCCGGGCGAGGTCGCGGAAGATCGCGCCCCCGATGCCGGCGCCGCGCTGCGCCGGCTCCACGAACACGTCCTCTACATGGAGCGAGGGGCGGCCGAGGAAGGTGGAGACACTGTAGTACCAGAGGGCGAAGCCCGCCGGCGTCCCGTCCATTTCGGCGAGGAGCGCCCAGGCCCGCTGCGGGTTGCCGAAGAGCAGGCGGCGGAGCTCCGCCTCTGTCGCCACCGCCTGGTCCAGCAGCCTTTCGTATTCGGCCAGTGCGCGCACGAAGCGCAGCACCAGCGGCAGGTCCGCGGGCCGGGCGTCGCGCAGGACGAGGCCCGTGGGCATCACGTCGCCGCGAGGCTGGCCAGCGCCTCGCCCGAGAGGGTCATGCGCTCCGCCGTCCCGTCATCGGGCTCAGCGCCGAGGCGGCGGTAGAAGGCGATGGAGGGGGCGTTCCAGCGCAGCAAGCGCCACGCGATGCTGGCGCCGCCCATGGCGGCGAGGCGCCGCGCGAGCTCGGCCACTAGCGCGCGCCCGGCGCCCTGCCCGCGCGCCTCCGGCTCGACGAAGAGCTCCTCCAGCCAGAAGCCGGGGCGGCCGGCGAAGGCGTCGTAGCTGACATGCCAAAGCGCGAGGCCGATGGCGCGGCCGCCGCTCCAGGCCAGCAGGCCCGCGCACCAGGGCGGCGCGCCGAACAGGGCGCGCTCCATCGCCGCGGGCTCCACCACGAAGCGATGCTCCAGCCGCTCATAGACGGCAAGCGCGTGCAGCAGCCGCATCACCTCCGGCACATCGGCCGGCGTCACATCGCGAAGGGTGAGGCCCGCCCCGCTCATCGCGGCGCCTCGTTGCAGACCGCCTCCACCCGGTTGCCCGCCGGATCGCGCAGGACGGCCGCGTAGTACTCCGGGTGGTCGTGCAGGCCGAGGCCAGGCGCGCCGTCATCCGTCCCGAAGCAACGCGCGGGATGCGCCGCGTCCGCGCGCAGCCCGTAGCCGGCCCAGCGCTCGCTGCGGCCCGCGGCGGGCACGCCGAGCGCCGCCATCACCGCATCGTGGAAGCGCATCGCGGCCCCGGGATCCGGCACCGTGATCGAGACATGGTCGATCACAGCATCAGGCTCAGCGGCTCCTCGACCACGCCCTTCAGCGCCTGCATGAACTCCGCCGCCAGCGCGCCATCGATGACGCGATG
>DASQVL010000374.1:0-2853 GCA_035640795.1 Crenalkalicoccus sp.
GCGGGCACAGGCGAGCGGAAACCGCTCTAGCGCCCGCCGGGCGCGCCGGGCCCGGGCGCGCCAGGCCCCGATCCGCCGGGCATGGTCATCGACCGGTAGCCTTCCGGCGCGCGGAACCGCGCCGGGTCCTGCCGGTCGTAAGCGACCTTGGTCGCCGTCATGCTGCCGCCCTGCCCGCCGGCCGTGCCACGCGAGCGCAGCATCACGCCATCCGCGGTGATGCAGGCCTCGCCCTGCACATCCTCCTCCTGATAGCGCCAGACGGTGCAGGAGAGGCCGAGGAGCGTCTCCGTCCCGCCGCGGGTGAACCGCGCAGTGGGGCCGGGCTCCATCGGGTTGCCGCCCATCATCTCCTTGGAGATGCGCATGATGGCGTGCTGCTGCTCCATCACCATGAAGGCGTCGCCATTGGCGCGGTCGGTCACCGACCAGCCGAGGCCGCCCGGCATGTCCATGCGCATCTTCTGCTCGGCGGCGAGCCAGGAGAGGCGCATCTCGCCGCCCTGCGCGGCGCCGGGGCCGCCGCCCTCGACGCGGTAGCTGACGCTGACGTCGCGCGTCGGGTGCATCGGCGGGCGGTCCTGCGCGGCGGCGAGGCCGGGCGCAAGGCCGAAGGCGAGCAGGGCGGCGGGCAGCAGGGCAGGACGGAGGGTCATGGCGAGGCCTTCGCTGGTGGGGCGGAGGATGGGGTCGGCGGCGCGCCTAGCCAACCCCGGGGCCAACCCCCGGGGCCAATCCCAGGGCGCCAACCCCGGGCGGCCCGGCGCCGACCCTGGCCGGGCCCGTCCGCGGCCGGCCGACCAGGGGGCAACCAGGGGGCGATCAGGCCGGGGGTGACGCCCCGGGCTGGCTCCCGCCGCCATCCAGCCCGGCCCGCAGCTGGAGGCCTTCCAGCAGGGCGAGCCGGCCCTCGAGGGCGGCCAAGCGCCCCGCCAGCGCATGCAGGTCGGGAGGCTGCGGCGCCGCGGCGATGGGAGGCGCCGCCCGCGGCAGCGTGATGGGCTCGGCAGGCTGCGGCACGAGCGGCGCCGCCGTCGCGCAGGCCAGGCGCCAGAACGGCCCCCAGGCCTCCCGGCGCGGCTTCCTGGGCCGCCAATTGCGCTTGTAGCACTGCCAGGCCGTCTCCTCCTCGCCCGGCATGGGGGAGGGCAGGGCCTGCGGATCGGTCAGCAGCAGCAGCCGCGCGAAGTCGCAGGCGAGCTCGTCCCCCTCCACCCGGAAGCGCCACACGGCGTCCGCGAGCGCGCCGCGGCCGCGGAGGCGACGGGCTGTGCGCCGCGTCACTCCTCCTCGCCCCGCCGCACCAGCACCTCCCGCTTCCCCACATGGTTGGCGGGGCCCACCACGCCCTCCTTCTCCATCTGCTCGATCAGCTTCGCGGCGCGGTTGTAGCCGATCTGCAGATGGCGCTGGATGAAGCTGGTGGAGGCCTTGCCCTCCCGGCTCACCAGCGCCACCGCCTGGTCGAACAGCCCCTTCTCGCCATCCGAGGCGCCGGCGATGCCGGAAAGGGCGAGGCCGCCCTCGCCCTCCTCCTCCTCGCCCTCCGTCACCTCCTCGACATAGGCGGGCTCGCCCTGGGCGCGCAGGAATTCCACCACGCGCTCCACCTCCTCATCCGTCACGAAGGGGCCGTGCACGCGCGCGACGCGCCCGCCGCCCGCCATGTGCAGCATGTCGCCCTGGCCGAGCAGCTGCTCCGCCCCCTGCTCGCCGAGGATGGTGCGGCTGTCGATCTTGCTGGTGACCTGGAAGCTGATGCGCGTCGGGAAATTTGCCTTGATGGTGCCGGTGATCACGTCGACCGAGGGCCGCTGCGTCGCCATGATCACGTGGATGCCGGCCGCGCGCGCCATCTGCGCCAAACGCTGCACCGCCGCCTCGATCTCCTTGCCCGCCACGATCATCAGGTCGGCCATCTCGTCGATGACGACGACGACCATCGGCAGCGGCTCGAGCACCAGCGGCTGGTCCTCGAAGACCGGCCGCCCGGTCTCCGGGTCGAAGCCCACCTGCACGCGGCGCGTCAGCACCTCGCCCCGGCCCCGCGCCGCCGTGACCCGCTCGTTGAAGCCGCCGATGTTGCGCACGCCGAGCTGGCTCATGGCGCGGTAGCGCCGCTCCATCTCGCGCACCGTCCACTTGAGCGCGCCGATCGCCTTGGCGGGCTCCGTCACGACCGGCGCCAGCAGATGCGGGATGCGGTCGTAGACCGAGAGCTCCAGCATCTTCGGGTCGATCATGATGAAGCGCACCTCCTCCGGCGAGAAGCGCCAGAGGAGGGAGAGGATCATCGTGTTGATGGCGACCGACTTGCCCGAGCCGGTGGTGCCCGCGATGAGGAGATGCGGCATGCGCGCGAGGTCGGCGATCACCGGCCCGCCGCCGATGTCCTTGCCCAGCGCCAGGGGCAGCCGGCCGGCCGCGCGCGCCCAGTCCTCGGCGGCGAACATCTCGCTCAGATACACCGTCTCCCGCCGCACATTCGGCATCTCGATGCCGATGACGTTGCGGCCGGGCACGGTCGCGATGCGCACCGCTGTCAGGCTCATGCTGCGCGCGATGTCGTCGGCGAGGCCGATGACGCGGGCACTCTTCGTCCCCGGCGCGGGCTCGAGCTCGTAGAGGGTGACGACCGGGCCGGGGCGGATCTCCACGATCCGCCCGCGCACGCCGTAATCCTCGAGCACTGTCTCGAGCATCCGGGCATTGCCCGCGAGCTGCTCCTCGGTCGGGCGGCCGGTGCGCCGGGCCGGCGGCTCCGCCAGCAGGGAGAGGGGCGGGAAGCGCCAGGGCCCGTCGGCGAGGTCGAGGCTCGGCTGGCGCGCCGCCTCGCTCCGCTTCGGCTCCGGC
>DASQVL010000375.1:0-5528 GCA_035640795.1 Crenalkalicoccus sp.
CCTTGCCGGCCGGGGCCGGGGGACTGCCCGGGCGCGGCGCTTCCTTCGTGACCCGGGCCGCCGCGCGCGGCGGCCCGCGCCGGATCAGGCGACCGCGCGCGCGATTGCCGGCGCTGCCTGCATGTCGGGCGGCGTGCGGAAGTCCCGCGCCGCGCCGCGCGCCTTCTCCACGCCCTGCGGGAAGCCGCTGCGGTCCGTGTAGCGACGCTGCGTGCCACGCCGCCGGCTGTGGCGCATGGAGACGCCCTGCGCACCGATGATGTCGACCAGCGTGATGCCGAGAAGCATGGCCAGCGCGCGCTCGGCATTGTCGCGCTGCCGGTTGGCCGGGCTCAGCGCCGGCACCACGGCGACGATGTCGAACACGTCGCCGGCGACCCGGCTCCACAGCCCGACATGCTTCTCCGTTGAGAGCGACAGCATGCCGTGGCCGATCTCGCGCACGCCGCAGGCGCGCACCAGCCCCTCCCGCCCGTGCAGGCCGAGCGGATGGGTGATGCGCCGCGGCGCCAGCAGCTCGAAGACGCCGAGGCCGATGCTGAACCAGCCGAGCCCGCGGGCGAGCCGGTCGGCCGCGCCGAGGGAGCTCGGGCCCGAGCGCAGCACCTTCGGATCGCCTTTCGAGCGGGTGATGTTGGAAAGACGGAGCATGGCTTCCTCCCGCCTCTTCAGGGCTTCAGGACGACCTTGATGCAGCTGTCCTGCTTGTCGCGGAACACCTTGTACATCTCCGGCCCCTCCGAAAGCCGCGCGGTGTGGGTGACGACGAAGGAGGGATCGATCTGCCCTTCCTCGATCCGGCGCAGCAGGTCATCGGTCCAGCGGTTGACATGGGTCTGGCCGGTGCGGACGGTCAGGCCCTTGTTCATGAGCATCCCCATCGGCACCTTGTCGTCCAGGCCGCCATAGACGCCGGGGATGGAGATGACGCCGGCCGGCCGGCAGACATAGATCATCTCCCGCAGCACGTGTGGCCGGTCGCTCTCCAGCATCAGCATCTGCTTCGCCCGGTCGAGCACCGTGTCGGGCTGGGCGAATGAGACGTGGCTCTCCATCCCGGTCGCGTCGATGCACTTCTCGGGCCCCTTGCCACCGGTCAGCTCGTTCAGCCGCTCGACGACGCTTTCCTCGTCGAAATTGACGGTGATGGCGCCGCCGGCCTCCGCCATCTCCAGCCGCTCCGGCAGGCGGTCCATGGCGACGACCTGGCGCGCGCCGAGCAGCACCGCGCTCCGGATCGCCATCTGCCCGACCGGACCGCAGCCCCAGATGGCGACGGTGTCCTCCGGCTGGATGTCGCACTGCACGGCCGCCTGCCAGCCGGTCGGGAAGATGTCGCCGAGGAAGAGCACCTGCTCGTCCGAGAGGCCCTGCGGCACCTTGATGTGCGTCGCGTCGGCGAAGGGGACGCGCACATATTCGGCCTGGCCGCCGGGATAGCCGCCGGTGAGGTGGGTGTAGCCGAACAGGCCCGCCGTGGTGTGGCCGAACACCTTCTCCGCCAGGTGCTTCTTGCGGTTGGTGGTCTCGCAGACACTGAAATTCCCGCGCCGGCACTGCTCGCACTGGCCGCAGATGATGGTGAAAGGCACGACGACGCGGTCGCCCTGCTTCAGCTTGCCGTCCATGCCGGCGCCGACCTCCACCACCTCCCCCATGAACTCGTGGCCCATGACGTCGCCGGGCAGCATGGCCGGAACGAAGTTGTGGAACAGGTGGAGGTCGGAGCCGCAGATCGCGCAGCTCGTCACCCTCACGATGGCGTCGCGGGGATCCTCGATCCTGGGATCGGTGACGGAATCGCAGCGTATGTCTTCCTTTCCATGCCAGACGAGGGCTCTCATCGGCAGGTCTCCCGTGTTCCGTGGCGGCTTGCGCGGGCAGGACGCCCGGCGCAGGACCGCCGTTCCGAAGCGGAGATCCCTGAGGGAAGTTCCCCTGCGGCCGCCCCTCCTGCCCGGCCGGAGGCCGTCGCGCGCGGCGCGCCGGGGAGGCGGCAGCGCCACGCTGCGATGGAGCGGCAGCGCCAGCGCATGCCGGTGACGCCGGCGATCGGGCGCCTCGACGTTCGCGCGCCGCGCGGCCGGGGCGAGGCCGGCGCCTGAGGCAGGAAATGCGTCAGCACTTCATGAGCCCGGCATCAGCGCACGATCGGCAGCTCTTCGAAGCTGTGCATGGGCGGCGGGCTGCTCAGCTGCCACTCCAGAGTGGTCGCGCCCGCGCCCCAGGGGTTGGCCGGGACCGGCGCGCCGAAGCGGAGAGTGCGCCAGACGATCCAGAGGAACAGCAGCATGCTCGCCCCTGCGGCGAAGGCGCCGATCGAGGAGACGAAATGCCAGCCCCAGAAGGCGTCCGGGTAGTCCGCATAGCGGCGCGGCATGCCCTGCGCGCCCAGGAAGTGCATCGGGAAGAACGCCACGTTCGAGGCGAGGAACAGCATCCAGAAATGCACCTTGCTCCAGAGCTCCGGGTACTGCCGGCCGCTCATCTTGCCGATCCAGTAGTAGAAGGCGGCAAAGATGACGAACACGGCGCCGAGGCTCAGCACGTAATGGAAATGCGCCACCACGTAGTAGGTGTTGTGCAGCACCACATCGATGCCGGTGAGTGAGAGCTCGATCCCCGTCACCCCGCCCACCGTGAACAGGAAGATGAAGCCGATGGCGAAGAGCATCGGCGTGTTCAGCACGATGGAGCCGCCCCACATGGTGGCGAGCCAGGAGAAGATCTTGATGCCGGTCGGGACGGCAATGACCGCCGTCGCCGCCGAGAAGTAGGCGCGCGTATCCACCGAGATGCCGGAGGTGAACATGTGGTGCGCCCAGACCACGTTGCCGAGCACGCCGATCGCCACCATCGCGTAGGCCATGCCGAGATAGCCGAAGATCGGCTTGCTGCTGAAGGTGCTAACCACGTGGCTGACGATGCCGAAGCCCGGCATGATCATGATGTAGACCTCGGGGTGGCCGAAGAACCAGAACAGGTGCTGGAACAGCACCGGGTCACCGCCGCCCTCCGGCTTGAAGAAGGTGGTCCCGAAGTTGCGGTCCGTGATCAGCATGGTGACCGCCCCTGCCAGCACCGGGATCGCCAGCAGCAGCAGGAAGGCGGTGACCAGCATGGACCACACGAATAGAGGCATCTTGTGCAGCGTCATGCCCGGGGCGCGCATGTTGAAGATCGTCGTGATGAAGTTGATCGCACCCATGACGGAGGACGCACCGGCCAGGTGCAGGGCGAAGAGCGAGAGGTCCACCGAAGGACCCGGGTGGAAGGTGTCGGCGGACAAGGGCGGGTAGAAGGTCCAGCCGGTGCCGCTGCCCTCGCCCACCAGCAGGCCGGCGGCACCCAGGCAGAAGGCTGGCACCAGCAGCCAGAAGCTGATGTTGTTCATGCGCGGGAAGGCCATGTCCGGCGCGCCGATCATGATCGGCACGAACCAGTTGCCGAAGCCGCCGATCAGCGCCGGCATCACCACGAAGAACACCATGATCACGCCGTGCCCGGTGACGATGACGTTCCACACCTGCCCATCCTGGACGAACTGCGTGCCCGGCTCGGCGAGCTCAAGGCGCATCACCATGGACAGCGCGACGGCGCTGAGCGCCGCCGAGCCGGAGAAGATCAGGTAGAGCGTGCCGATATCCTTGTGGTTGGTGGAGAACAGCCACCGGGCCGCAAAAAGCCGGGGCGGTGGTCCTCAGCGTGGTTCGCAGCCACCATGGTCCAAGGTCCTGAATCACGCTTGCGCCGGCCGTCCCGCCCGGGCGGATGCCCTGGCGCGGTGCGTTGGTCCCGGCCGGGCGCCCCGCATCCCGGCCAGGGCCCGCAGCGGCACCGCGCCCGCCTGCGGCGGCACGACGCCCGCGCCGGCCGCGCGTTCCGCCTGGGCAATCCCTGAGGAAAATCCGTGGCCAGGGAGGCCGCGCCACCCCGGTTGCCGGCGCGCGCCGGCAGGCGGAACGGCGCTGCAGCGGCGAAGGCGGGCCGGCACCCTCGGCAGGCAACCAGCCGCCCTCGTGACGGTTGCTGAGGAACGCCCTCTCCGATGTGCGGCGGGGCTGGGGCGGGCGCGCATCGCGGCGATGTCCCCGCATGAGCGGGAGGTGCTCTCCGGCATGATCGCCGGGGGCACCAGCAAGGCGATCGCGCGGCGCATCGGCCTCAGCCCGCGCACGGTGGAGATCCACCGGGCGCATGTGTCACCGGGTGCATGTGATGGAGCGGCTCGGCGTGCGCACCATCCCGGACGTCGTGCTGCTCACCGCCGAGCCCCGCAGCGGGGAGGCGGCCGAGAGGGGCGGAGCGCCGCGCGGTCCGCATCCCCCCTTAGGCGACGTCCGGAGGCAACCGCGCAAAGCGCCCGGGCGTCCCCGCCCCGCATGGGTTGCGCGAGGAGGATCCGATGCAGCCCCGGATGCAGGTGGCCAGGGCGCGCAGCGCCGCCTGGCCGGAACGGAGGCAGGATCGAGCATGCTCGCCATGGCAGAGCTGACGGAGCCCGCGCTGCGGCCGGGCGCCAATTCCCCGCGCAGGGCGTGCATCGGGGCAGCGCGGCGCGAGGGCACGCCATGCGCATAGCCCAGGTCGCACCACTCGCCGAGGCGGTCCCGCCCCTTCGCTACGGCGGCACGGAGCGGGTGGTGTCCTATCTGACCGAGGAGCTGGTGGCCCTCGGCCATGAGGTGACGCTGTTCGCCAGCGGCGACAGCCGCACCGTCGCGCGGCTGATTCCGGTCGTGCCGCGGGCGCTGCGGCTGGACCCCAACGCCCGCGACACGATCGCCCCGCATGTCCAGCTGGTGCAGTCGGTGCTGCGCCGCGCGGCCGGCTTCGACGTGATCCACTTCCACATCGACCACTACCACCTGCCGGCCTTCAACGCAGCGCGGCTGCCTTACCTGACGACCATGCATGGCCGGCTCGACCTGCCGGAGCTGCCGGGGCTGTTCCGCGCCTTCCCGGAGGCGCCGGTGGTGGCGATTTCGGCCAGCCAGCGCGCCGCCCTGTCCGCCGCCAACTTCATCGGAACCATCCATCACGGACTGCCGCAGGACCTGCTCCGGCCAGGTGCGGGCGAGGACGGCTACCTCGCCTTCCTCGGCCGGATCTGCCCGGAGAAGGGGCTGGACCGGGCGATCCGCATCGCCCGCCGCGCCGGCCTGCCGCTGCGCATCGCCGCCAAGGTGGAAAGGGTGGACGAGGCCTATTTCCTCAAGGAGATCCGCCCCCTGCTGGACGGCCCGGGCGTGGAGTTCGTGGGCGAGATCGGCCAGGACCGCATGGGTGGCTTCCTCGGCAGCGCCGCGGCGCTGCTCTTCCCGATCGACTGGCCGGAGCCCTTCGGCCTGGTGATGGTCGAGGCCATGGCCTGCGGCACGCCGGTGATCGGCTTCGCGCGCGGCTCCGTGCCGGAGGTCCTGGAGGACGGGGTGTCCGGCTTCGTGGTGCGCGACGAGGCGGAGGCGGTGGCCGCGGTGGCGCGGCTGCCCGCGCTCGACCGGCGCGCCGTGCGCCGCGCCTTCGAA
>DASQVL010000376.1:0-7335 GCA_035640795.1 Crenalkalicoccus sp.
GCCCTTCCGGGTGACCGGCGACGTGGTCCAGGTGGTGCCGGTGGTGGGCAAGCCGATCGGCCAGCCCATCCACGCGGTGGGCGACGCCATAGACTAGTGTCCCGATTCCGAAGTCCTTCGGACTTCGTTCTCGGTCCACCAGCCTTTGCTTTCAGTGGCCTGCTGGTCCGCTCCGCTCGCTGCTGAAGCAGCGAACCTCGCGGGCAGGACACTAGACAGAAACCGGCCCACCCGCTGGGGCGAGGGAGCAGGAGCAACCGCGGGCTCGGTCGCACCATGACGAAGCCGGCCTATCCGCCAGCAGCGCCACCCTGCCACAGGTCTCATCCACGGCGGGTCGGTCGTTCCGGTGCGTAACTGATACCCGGCGCAGTTGAGACTGACATCTCAACTGCCTCAGACGCCGGCACCGCTTCGTGGCTTGGTTCGCGGGCCTTGCCGCGGGGCTTGGCTTCGCGGCCTCGGCCTGCTCCGCAGGCCGCGGGGTCGGAACTTCGTGCGCTTGGCATGAGGCGCGCCGCGGGACAGGGAGGGACAGCCTGCGGCGTCAGAAATCGCTGACCCGCCCCTTCCGCTCCCAGTCCCCGTACCGCGTCGGCTCCGGCCCGCTCGGACCGCCGACCTCCTTCGGCCGCATCCTGATCGGCGGCTCGCTCGGCGGATCACCGGCAGGCGGCAGGCCGGGGTCGCCGGGCAGCGGCGCCTCGGGCCCCGGCGGGTCCTGGATCGGCGGCTCGGGGATGTCCGGGCCGGGCGGCATCGGCGGGACTGGCGGCACCGGCTGGGGCGGCCCCTCGGGCGGGATCGGCAGCTGCGCCTGCGCGGCCCCTTGTCGGCTCTCGGTCATGCGCTCCATCTGGGGCGGGCGGAGCGGGGTCGCCACCCGCGGCAAGGAGGCAATGCATGGCAGGCTATGCGCGCACGGCGCTGCTGCTGGCGGGGCTGACGGCGCTGTTCGTCGCCATCGGCTACGCCATCGGCGGGCAGCAGGGCATGGTCATCGCCTTCCTCCTCGCCTGCGGCACCAATCTGTGGACCTGGTGGAACGCCGACCGCGTCGTGCTCGCCATGCACAACGCGCAGCCCATCGCGCCGGAGAGCGCGCCCCGCCTCTTCGCGCTCGTGCAGAACCTGGCGGCGCAGGCCGGCCTGCCAATGCCCGCGCTCTACGTCATCCATGAGGACCAGCCCAACGCCTTCGCCACGGGACGCAGCCCGGAGAAGGCGGCGATCGCGGTGACCACCGGCCTGCTGGACCTGATGAGCGAGGAGGAGGTGGCGGGCGTGCTGGCGCATGAGCTGGCGCATGTGAAGCACCGCGACACGCTGATCATGACCATCACCGCGACGCTTGCCGGTGCGATCAGCATGCTGGCGCAGTTCGGCTTCCTGTTCGGCGGCCGCAGCCAGGACGGGCGGCAGAGCCCCTTCGGCCCGATCGGCATGATCCTGCTGATGATCGTCGGGCCGCTCGCCGCCATGCTGGTGCAGATGGCGATCAGCCGGAGCCGCGAATACGAAGCCGACCGCCTCGGCGCCGAGATCAGCGGCGCCCCGCGCTGGCTCGCCTCGGCCCTCGGCAAGCTGGAGCGCTTCAGCAAGGGCATCCAGAACCCGACGGCGGAGGCGCATCCTGCCTCGGCCCACCTCTTCATCGTCAACCCGCTGTCCGGCATGCGGCTGGACAGCCTGTTCGCCACCCACCCGCCGACCGAGGAGCGGATTGCCCGGTTGCTCGCCATGGCCGGCCCGCCGGCACGGCAGGGGGCCTGGGGCGGGACGACGGAGGCCTCGCCCTGGCGAAACCCCTGGGGTTGAGGTGCCCGGGGCCGGCGGCTATCCTGGCCGGCACGGCGCGGGTGTAGTTCAGAGGTAGAACGTCAGCTTCCCAAGCTGAATGTCGTGGGTTCGATTCCCATCACCCGCTCCATCCTTCGCAGTTCGGGGGCATGTTGGGGCACATTTCCCTGCGGCCCGTCATGCGTCCTGCTGCGTGCCCGGGCACCGCACCGACGACCACCGATGACGCGCATGCCCGCCGTTTGCCTCGCGCATTACCTCCCCTCGGCCCGCGCGGCGAAGTCGTGCCTCTCCAGCATCCACGACACCGCGAAGCCGGCGGCCAGGCCCCAGAAGGCCGCGCCGATGTTCAGCACGGTCAGGTCCGCCACCGTCACCAGGAAGCTGACCAGAGCGCCGAGGGTGAAGCGGTCCTTGAAGGAGGCGAGGAAGGCCGCCTGCAGCACGCGCAGCATCGCCAGCCCGCCGAGGGTCATGATGAAGGCCTTCGGCGTGGCGAGCATGAGCCCGGTGAAGGCCGGCGCCATCAGGCCGAAGGCGATGGCCAGCAGGCCGGTGACCAGCGCCGCGGCGTAGTGGCGCCGGCGCTCGCCGGAATGGGTGAGGAGGGCGTTGGTCGGCCCGGTCAGGCAGGAGCTGACGGCGCCCACCGCCGCGGCGAGCAGCGAGCCGATGCCGCACATGACCGTGGCGAGGTTGATCGGCGGCTTGTGCCCTGCGGCCTGCAGGACGGCGATACCCTGCCCGTTCTGGACCACCAGCACGGTGATGGCCAGCGGTACGACCAGCTCGACCATCGCCGCGAGCGACCAGGCCGGCGCCTGCACGACCGGCCGCACCAGGTGGAAACTGCCCAGCGCCGAGCCGGCGACGCGGCCGAGAAGGGCGACGGCCAGGACCCCCACCAGCAGCGCGCCGATCAGCGGCGGCATGCGGCGACCGAGGGCCGGTAGCGCCGACAGGACGAGGAAGGCGACGACCATCGGTCCCGCGACCGCGAAGTCGCCATGCAGCGCGCGCACCAGGTCGAGGCCGAAGCGCAGGAACACCCCGGCCACCATGCCCATGACAATCGGCATCGGCACCGCCTGCATGGCTCGCCTGACCCAGCCGGATGCACCCACGAGCAGGATCAGGACGCCCGTGGCGTAGAAGGCGCCGATCACCTCGGCGAAGGAGAGGTGCTGCAGCGCGGGGCCGACCAGAACCGTGCCCGGGATGGTCCAGAAGAAGCTCAGCGGCTCGCGGTAGGCCCAGCTCATCGCGACGGTGATGAGGCCGTTGATGCAGAAGACGCCGAACACCCAGGACGCCAGCTCCGCCGGCGAGAGGCCACCGCCCACGCCGACCGACAGGATGATGGCCAGCGGTCCGGTGGCGGCGAAGACGAAGCCGATGAGCCCGTTGGCGACATAGAGCGGGCCGAGATCGGCCAGGACCCGGTGCCGATCCGGGGGCGGGGCGGCGGGAAGCTCCAGATGGGACAGCATGCCTCCTCGCGCGCGATATCCGCCCGGCGTGGGGCGGCGTGGGGCGGACGCGGTCTCCATGGCCACCGCGGTCACGAACAGCGGGTCGAGGCGAGGTCCGATGCCGACCGGAGCGCGTCGAAGGCGTGGATCCAGCCGAAGGCCTCGGGAAAACGGGACACCCGGTCGTCGCGTCCCGCGAGGGCCGGGCCGTCCGGCAGATGGAGCAGGTCGTTCGTCGCACGCGAGCTGCGCTGGATCTTCCGCGTCCGCGCGCGCCGCAGCGCCTCGTACCGAGCCACCACGGCGTCGAGCTCGCCCGGGGCCGCGGCGGCGAGGAGCTCCGCCAGCGTGACCGCGTCCTCGATCGTGGTGTTGGCGCCCTGGCCGTGGTGCGGCAGCATGGCGTGCGCCGCGTCGCCCAGCAGCACCGCCCGGCCGCGGCTCCAGCGGGCCAGCGGGCGTCCGACGAACAGCCCCCAGCGGATCCTGTGCTCCACGGCGCCGACCATCTCGGTCGCCGCGGGGTGCCAGCCTGCGAAGGCGGCGAGGGCCTCGCCCGGCTCGACCACGGCCTGCCACCTGTCGCCGTGCGGCCAGACGGCCGGGCCTTCGACCACGGCGAGGAAATTGACGTCCTCGCCCCGGCCGCCGATCGCATAGTGGAGCAGGTGTGCGTTCGGTCCCATCCAGAACTGGATGGCCTGCGGGTCCGGGAGTGAAGGGAGGCGCGCTGCCGGCACGATGCCGCGGAAACCGCTGGTGCCCGAGTAGACCGCGCCCTCGCCGCTGGCCACGAAGCGACGGACCAGCGAGCGGATACCGTCCGCCCCGACCACCAGGTCGGCCTGCGCGGTGCGGCCGTCGGCGAACTCAAGGCCGATGCCGTCGCCCTGCTCGACGAGATCGACCAGCCGGTGTCCGAGGCGCAGCCCGGCGCCACCCAGGGCGCCGCTGAGGATGCGCTGGAGGTCGGCGCGGTGGATGCCGAGGTAGGGCGCGCCGAAGCGCTCACGGTACCGGCCGTCCTGGCGCACGGGGTGTGCCGCGATCCGCCGACCGTCGCGCCAGCTGCGGAAGATCAGCTCGGTGGGCTCCGTCGCCACCGCGGTGAGCTGGTCCAGCACGCCGAGCCCCCGCAACTCCCGCGTCGCGTTGGCGGAGAGGGCCACCGCCGCGCCGATCTCGGTCAGCTCGGCGGCCTGTTCGAAGACCTCCGCCTCCATGCCGCGCTGGCGCAGCGCGAGGGCGAGGGTCAGGCCGCCGATGCCGCCGCCGACGATGGCGATCCGCAGATTTCGTGCGCTCATGCGTGCCTCCCCAGGTGCCTCATCGCTGGGCCGCCGGATGGGACGCGGCCCCAGGGATGACGGGGGCGGCCAGCGCGGGCGTCCCGAGCTGCCCCTTGGCGAAGATGGCAATCCCGGCGAGCAGCGCCGGCAGCGCCGCCACCGCGAACACGGTGGCGAGCGACCAGCCGAGGCCAAGCAGGTAGCCACCCACCATCGAGCCGACCACCGAGCCGGTGCGGCCGACCGCGTTCGCCCAGCTCACGCCCGTGGCGCGGCTCGCCGTGGGGTAGTAGGCCGCGGACAGCGCGTTGATGCCGATCTGCGATCCGCCGGTGCCGATGCCCGCGCCGAACACGGCCAGCACCAGGAGCCAGGGAGACGCGGTGGACAGGCCGAGCAGCAGGATGAAGACCGCCGCCAGCGTGTAGCTCCCGAGGAGCACGGCGTGCGGGTTCAGCCGGTCCATCAGCATGCCGATGAGGATGGCGCCGGCCGTGCTGCCGATCGGCAGCATCAGCGCGATCATCGCGGCGGACGCGGCGGTCTGCCCCGCGCTGTTCAGCAGCGTCGGCAGCCAGCTGGTCAGCAGGTAGAACACCAGCAGGCTCATGAAGAAGGTGAGCCAGAGCAGCAGCGTGCCCGCCGCCAGGCCACCCTTGAACAGCAGCGCCACCGGCGAGCCCTCGACCCGGCGCACGCCGACGAAGCGCGCCCCGTCCAGCGGCGCCCGCGGGTCGATCCGGCGCAGTACGGCGCCCACGCGGGCGTCCTGGCCGCCCTTGAGCACGAGGTAGCGCACCGATTCGGGCAGCAGGAACAGGAGCACCGCCGCGAGCACCAGCGGGAGCGCACCGCCCAGGACCAGCACGCCCTGCCAGCCGAAATCCGCGATCAGCGTCGCCGCGCTCAGGCCGCCGAGGGCGCCGCCCATGGTGAAGCCGCAGAACATGATCATGACCAGGAGGGAGCGGTTGCGCTCAGGGCAGTACTCCGAGGTGAGCGTGATGGCGCTGGGCATGGCCCCGCCCAGGCCGATGCCGGTGACGAAGCGCCAGATCGTCAGCGCCTCGATGCTCGTCGCCGTCGCGGACAGCACGCTGGCGACGCCGAAGGCCGCGGTGGCGAAGACCAGGACCGCCTTCCGGCCGACCTTGTCCGCCAGCGGGCCGAATATGAAGGCGCCCGCCATGAGCCCGAACAGCCCGGCGCCGAACAGCGGCGCGAGCTGCGCCGGCGCGACGCCCCACTGCGCCCGCAGCGCCGGGGCGATGTAGCCCACCGCCGCCGTGTCGAACCCGTCCGCCGCGACCACGAGGAAGCAGAGCAGGAGCACCATGACCTGGTACCGGCTCAACGGGCGCGAGTTCATGAACTCCTGGATGTCCACGGTTCCGGCGGCTGCCATCATTGTTCCTCCCTGTTGGTTGTCCGCGTTGCACGTCCCCTGGGCAGCCGCGCGCCGCGCCGCGCAGCCCTGCCCGGAGGGCGCCTCAGCCGTCTTCGAGCGTGAAGCCGACCTTGAGCGTCACCTGGTAGTGCGCGACCTTTCCGCCCGAGACGTCGCCCCGCACCTGGACGACCTCGAACCACCGGATGTTGCGGATCGTGGCGGAGGCCCTGCCGATTGCGTTCTGGATCGCGTCGGTGACGCTCTCCGACGAGGTCCCGACGAGGTCGATGAGCTTGTAGACGTGGTCAGTCATGACATCTGCTCCCTGCGATTGGCGCTCCTCGCGGAGCGCGACGTCGTCCGGGATCGGGCGGCTGTCCGACCGGGGACGATGGCTCCGCGGCAGGCGACAGCGCCCCCGCCGCGGCGGTGGCCCTCACCCCCGGTCCAGGGCCGAGGGATGACGCGCGAGCGGGGTCACTGCGATCTCCATGAAGGGGAAGAGCGGCAGGGTGGAGAGCAGGGCGTGGAGCTCGTCATGGCCCGCCACGTCGAACACCGAGATGTTCGCGTACTGGCCGGCGATGCGCCACAGGTGGACCCACTTGCCGCTGCGTTGCAGCTCCAGGGCGCGGGCCTTCTCTTCCGCCTTCAGCCGCTCGAACTCCGCCGGGTCAATACCGTGCGGCGGGCGCACATCCATCCTCACATGGTACAGCATGGTGCCCCTCTCCTATTGCCGCGCGTGGTGGCGCAGCCTGTCCTCGTCCAGCACGACGCCGATGCCGGGCCCGGCCGGCAGGTGGACGTGGAAGTCCTCGAAGCGCAGCGGCTCCGCGACGTACTCGCCGGTCAGGATCTGCGGCCCGAAATGCTCGCAGCCCCAGGCCAGCTCGCGGAAGGTGGCGAAGACCTGCAGGTGCGCCGCCGCCCCCACCGAGCTCTCCAGCAGGCAGCCGCCGTAGAGGCCGATGCCCGCGGCCTCCGCCACCGCCGCGACCCTGCGTACCCCAAGCAGCCCGGCGTGCTTCACCAGCTTGAGCGACACCGCGTCGGCCGCCGCCGCGCCGGCGACGGCCAGCATGTCGTGCGCGTCGAACACGCACTCGTCGGCCAGCAGCGGCGGCGTGCCGGGGCGGGCGCGCAGCCGGGCCATGGCGCCGATGTTCCAGGCCGGGACGGGCTGCTCCACCAGGCGCACGCCCAGCTCGGCGAGCTGGGGCAGGCAGCGCGCCGCCACCGTCTCGTCCCAGGCCTGGTTGGCGTCGACGATCAGCTCGGCGCGGCCCTCCAGCGCGCGCGCGAGGTGGCGCATCCTGGCCATGTCCGCCTCGGGCTCCTGCGCGCCGACCTTCACCTTGAAGGTGCGGTGCAGCCGGGCCGC
>DASQVL010000377.1:0-2044 GCA_035640795.1 Crenalkalicoccus sp.
CCAGCTGCCCGCGCGGCCCGGCCTCCGCCTGCGCGGCGGCGACATCCGCCGCGATGCGCTCGAGCAGCGCGGGCGGCGTCCGCGCTGGCGCGTAGAGCGCGAACCAGGCGACCGCCTGCACCTTGGGCAGCCCCGCCTCGATCGTCGTCGGCACCTCCGGCAGCGCGGCGGAGCGCGCCGGCGAGGTGACGGCCAGCGCCCGCAGCCTGCCGTCCCGGATGAAGGGCAGGGCGCCCGGCTGGTTCTCGAACATCACGTCGAGCCGCCCCGCCACCAGGTCGGTCAGCGCCGGCGCCGAGCCGCGATAGGCGACATGCTCCGCTGCCAGCCCGGTCTCCCGCGCGAAGAGCGCGCCGGTGACATGGATGTAGGATCCACTGCCCGGCGAGCCGTAGAGCATGGGCCGCCCCGCCGCGCGCATCCCGGTGACGAACTCCGCAACGGTCTTCGCCGAGGAGGACGCAGGCACGACCATCACGTTCGGCAGGCTGCCCAGCATGGCGACCGGGGCGAGGTCGGCGACCAGGTCGAAGCCGAGATCGTGGTAGAGATGCGGGCTTACCGTCATCATCCCGGAGGAGGCGACGAGCAGCGTGTGTCCATCCGGCGCCGCCTTCGCAACCTCCCCCGCGCCGATATTGCCGCCGGCGCCGGTGCGGTTCTCCACTACCACGGGCTGGCCCCAGCGCGCCTCCAGCGCCCGGCCCAGGATGCGCGCCGTGCCGTCCATGGAGGCGCCGGCGCTGAAGGGGACCACCACGCGCACCGTGTGGTCCGGGAAGCCGGTGCCGCGCGCGGCCGCCGGCAGCAGCGCAGCGGTGAGCAGCAGGGCGCGGCGGTGCAGGGGCATGCGGATCACTCCTCGCCTGTCGCGGCATCGTGACGCCGCGGCGCGCGCGCGCCAAGCGTAAAGCCGTGTTGCGTGGCCGCGCCGCATCAGCTGCAGTGGCCGCCCTTGGCGGAGGTGGCCATGCCGGAATTCCTCGCGGCCGAGGCGCTGCTGCCGGAAGGCTGGGCGCGCGCGGTGCGCATCACGGCCGATGCGGCGGGCAGCATCACCGCCGTCACGCCCGGTGCCGATGCGTCGGGGGCGGAACGCCTCTCCGGCGTCGTGCTGCCCGGCGTGCCGAACCTGCACAGCCACGCCTTCCAGCGCGCCATGGCGGGCAGCGCGGAGCGCCGCAGCCCGGAGGGCCAGGACAGCTTCTGGACCTGGCGGGAGACGATGTACCGCTTCGTAGGCCTCCTCACGCCGGAGGATGCCGGGGCGATCGCCGGCCTGCTCTACGCCGAACTGCTGGAATGGGGGTTCACCTCCGTCTGCGAGTTCCACTACCTGCACCGCCAGCCGGACGGCAGCGCTTACGCGGATCCGGCGGAGATGGCGCTGCGCCACCTGGAAGCCGCGCGCCGCGCCGGCATCGGAATCACCCTGCTGCCCAGCCTCTACCGCCATGGTGGCATCTTCGGCGCGCCGCCCGCACCGGGACAGCGGCGCTTCCTGAACGACCTGGACGACTTCGCCCGCATCGTGGAGCGCTGCCGCGCCGCCGCTTCGGGCGACCCGCAGGCGGCAGTCGGCCTCGCGCCACATTCGCTGCGCGCCGTGACGCCGGCCATGCTTGGTGCCGTCACCGGCATGGCCGGGCCCATCCACATCCACGCCGCGGAGCAGCAGCGCGAGGTGGAGGAGTGCCTCGCCGCCGTGCATGCGCGGCCGGTGGAATGGCTGCTCGACAACGCGCCGGTGGATGCGCGGTGGTGCGTGATCCACGCGACGCACATGAACCCGGAGGAGACGGAGGACCTCGCCGCTTCCGGCGCCGTCGCCGGCATCTGCCCGAGCACCGAGGCCTCGCTCGGCGACGGCGTCTTCCCGCTGCGCGACTACCTCGCCGCGGGCGGGCGGTTCGGCGTCGGCACGGACAGCCATGTCGGCACCTCGCCGCGCGACGAGCTGCGTCAGCTCGAGACCAGCCAGCGCCTTGCCCTGCAGGAGCGCGCGGTGGCGACCACGCCCGCGCAGCCGCACCCCGGCCGCCTG
>DASQVL010000378.1:0-7545 GCA_035640795.1 Crenalkalicoccus sp.
GCCTACCGGCTCGCCGACAACCGCATCGCGCTCAACGCCGGCTGGGACGAGGCGCTGCTCGCGGCCGAGGTCGCCAAGCTGCAGGAGATGGGCGGCATCGACCTGGCGCTGACCGGCTTCGACGCCGGCGAGATCGATCGCCTGCTGGCCGGACTGGACGCGGCGGCAACCGAGTCCGGCAACCCGGCGGTTGCCGGCGGCGTCGTTGCCAGCCCGGCCGCGCCCGATGACGCGGCGGCTGGCAACGCGGACGAGGACTCCGCCGATGCCGAGCCGGACGCGCCGCGCCAGGCCGTCACCCGGCCCGGCGACCTGTGGCTGCTCGGGGAGCACCGCCTGCTCTGCGGCGACAGCACCGACGCCGCGGCGGTGGCCCGCGTCGTGGGTCCGGACCGCGCGGCGCTCCTGTTCACCAGCCCGCCCTACGGCAACCAGCGCGACTACACCACCGGCGGCGTCTCCGATTGGGACGCGCTGATGCAGGGCGTGTTCCGCCAACTTCCGCTCGCTCTGCGGGACGACGGCCAGGTGCTGGTGAACCTCGGCCTCATCCACCGCGAGAACGAGTGGCAGCCCTACTGGTCCGCTTGGCTCGACTGGATGCGCGCCCAGGGCTGGCGGCGGTTCGGACTGTACGCCTGGGACCAGGGGCCGGGCCTACCCGGCGACTGGAACGGCCGCCTCGCGCCCGCCTTCGAGCTGGTATTCCACTTCAACCGCGAGGCCCGCCGGCCGAACAAGATCATCCCCTGCCGCTGGGCCGGGCATGTCAACTCCAGCCACGGCGGCATGCGCGCGAAGGATGGCACGGTCGGCGAGTGGCAGCACGCCGGCCAGGGCGTGCAGGAGACCCGGATCCCGGACAGCGTGCTCCGCATCACCCGGCACAAGGCCAGGGGCATCGAGACGGAGCACCCGGCCGTCTTCCCGGTCGCGCTGCCGGAGTTCCTGATGCGGGCCTACGCCGACGAGGGCGACGCGGTGTTCGAGCCGTTCTCGGGCAGCGGCACCACGCTCCTCGCTGGCCAGCGGACGGGGCGGCGGGTGCGGGCGATCGAGCTCGCGCCGGCCTACGTGGACCTCGCCGTCGCGCGCTGGCGGCGGCTGCACCCGGACCTGCCGATTACGCTCGCCGAGGACGGGCGGGACTACGACGCGGTGGCGGCCGCGCGGGCGGAGGCGCTGTCCGATGCGGCCTGATCTGCAGCTCGAGATGATGCCGGTCGCCTCGCTCGCGCCCTATGCCGCGAACGCCCGGCTGCATCCCACCGAGCAGGTGGCGCAGCTCGCCGCCTCGATCGCCGAGTTCGGCTTCAACGTCCCGGTGCTGGTGGACGATGCCGGTGTGCTGATCGCCGGCCACGGCCGCGTGCTCGCCGCGAAGGCGCTCGGGTTGGAGGAGGTGCCGGCGATCCGGCTCGGGCATCTAACGGAGGCGCAGGCGCGGGCCTTCCGGCTGGCGGACAACCAGCTGGCGCTCAGTTCAACCTGGGACGAAGGCCTGCTCGCGGCCGAGCTTCGCGCGCTGCGCACGGACGAGTTCGATCTCGGGCTGATCGGCTTCGATGGCACCACGCTCGACCGGCTGCTGGCTGAGGTCCCCTCCGGTGCGGGCGCCGGTCCCGCAGGCGATCCGAACGCCCCAGCGCCGGAGCCGCCGACGCAGCCGGTCACCCGTCCCGGCGACCTGTGGCTGCTCGGGCCGCACCGGCTGCTCTGCGGCGACGCCACCTCGGCGGGGGACGTGGCCCGGCTGCTCGATGGGGCGCAGCCCCACCTGATGGTCACGGATCCACCTTACGGGGTGAACTATGATCCCGAATGGCGGAACGAGGCCGGGGTGTCGGCGACGATGCGCACCGGCAAGGTGGCGAATGACGATCGCGCCGACTGGCGTGAGGCCTGGGCGCTGTTCCTGGGCGACGTCGCCTACGTCTGGCATGCCGGCGTGCACGCGCGCACCGTGATCGAGAGCCTGGAGGCGGCGGGGTTCGCGGTGCGCAGCCAGATCGTCTGGGCCAAGCCGCGGTTCGTGCTGGGGCGCGGCGACTACCACTGGCAGCACGAGCCCTGCCTCTACGCGGTGCGCAGGGGCGCGACCGGCCACTGGCAGGGGGCGCGCGACCAGGCGACGCTCTGGGCCATCGCTACCGGCGGCGACGAGGACGCGGCGACGGTGCACGGCACGCAGAAGCCGGTCGAGTGCATGCGCCGGCCGATCCTGAACAACAGCGCCGTCGGCGAGGTGATCTACGAGCCCTTCGCCGGCTCAGGCACCACGATCATCGCCGCCGAGACCACTGGCCGGCACTCCCTCGCGATGGAGATCGACCCGCGGTACTGCGATGTGGCGGTAGAACGCTGGGAACGGCTCACCGGCCGGGAGGCAACGCTTGCCGGAAGCGGCAGCCGCTTCCGTAGCCTTGGGGCGGCAAGGCCCGCCAGCGTGCTTGACGCTCCTTGAAAGCCATCGGCTGATCTCCATTTACCATCCATCTGGATGGAAATAGGATGGCAGCGGGATGGCCGGCAATGTGCATGAGCTGCGGCCGAAGGCCGGCAGCGACACCGAAAAGATCACCATCAACCTCGGCTATGTCGATCTCGGCCACATCGATCTGCTGGTCCAGGACGGCTTTTACTCGAACCGAACCGACTTCATCCGGACCGCAATCCGCAACCAGATCGAACGGCACGCCGACGCAACCAAGCAGTCCGTGGCCAGGAAGAGCCTGGATCTCGGAATGCGGCACGTCAGCCGCGCGGATCTCGAGGCGGCGCGTGCGGCGGGCCAGCGGCTCGAGATACGGGTGTTGGGTCTCGCCAGCATCGCGGCCGATGTCACGCCCGAGCTGGCCCGCGCCACGATCGCCTCGATCTCCGTCCTGGGGGCACTGCAGGCCAGTGCAGCGGTGAAGGCGGCCCTGGCCGACCGCACCCGCTGACCGATCCAGGCAGCACCGCACTCAGCTGACCGCCGCCCCTGCGTCGGAATGGCGGCAAACCACCTCCACCCTCGGCATTCCACACCAGGTGCGGAGCGAGCCTCCCTGCGAGGAAGGCTGGCCTGTGTCCGCGCATTGAAAGCACCAGACATGAACGCGATCCACCCCCCTGGCATGCTCGAGGCGACCCGCCTCACCCGCGAAGGTCGGCTGACCGAAGCCACCGCGCTCCTGCAACGTCTGCTGCGGGGCGACGAGGCGGCCGACACCGCTGCTGCCACGCGGCACGCTCCCAGCGGCACGCCCGCCGGACGGCTGCCGCGCATCATCGACGTGAACTCCGAGACGGGCGAGGCGTCGGATCCCGCGCCGGCATCGGCGGCCGCGGGGGCGCGCAGGGCGGCTCCCAGCCCGTGGCCGGCCGACGGCATGGGCGGAAGCGCCATGCCGCAGATGCCGGAGGCGCTGCGCGGCTTCCTCGACCGGCTCAACCAGGGCGGACTGGAGCAGGGGCTGGCCGGGCTGACGCAGCGTTCACCGACACGGGCGCCGGAGCCATTGCCGGAAGGCGCCCAGTTCGTAGCGGGATCCTTCAGCGGCGACGCCGGAAGCCGTGGCTACAAGCTCTACATCCCGAGCACCTATCGCGGCGAGCCGGTACCGCTGGTCGTCATGCTGCACGGCTGCACGCAGTCGCCCGACGACTTCGCCGCCGGCACGCAGATGAATGCGCTCGCCGAGGAGCACGCCTGCCTCATCGTCTATCCAGGCCAGACGCAATCCGCCAACGCCCAGAAATGCTGGAACTGGTTCAGCCCGGGTGACCAGCAGCGGGATCAGGGTGAGCCCGCGCTGATCGCCGGAATCACGCGCCAAGTCATGCGCGACCACGCTGTCGACGCGCGGCGCGTCTACGTCGCCGGGCTGTCGGCCGGCGGCGCGGCGGCGGCCATCATGGGACAAGCCTACCCCGACCTCTACGCCGCAGTCGGCGTGCATTCCGGCCTGGCCTGCGGCGCGGCGCGCGACATTCCCTCGGCCTTCGCTGCCATGCGGCAGGGCGCTGCCGCGCCGCAGCCGCCTGGTCGCGCGTCGGCCACAGACGGGAACCGGCGCATCGTCCCGACTATCGTGTTCCATGCGGACAAGGACGGCACGGTGCATCCGCGCAACGGCGACCAGGTCATCGCCCAATCCGGTGCGGCCGGCGCCCTCCGAACCGAGGTGCAGCAGGGACAGGTGCCGGGTGGTCATGCCTACAGCCGCACCGTCTATGCCGACGCTGGCGGCCAGCCGGTGCTCGAGCAATGGCTGATCCATGGCGGCGGTCACGCCTGGTCCGGCGGCAGCGCCGCCGGATCCTACACCGACCCACGGGGTCCCGATGCATCGCGCGAGATGCTCCGCTTCTTTTTGGAGCATCCGCAGAGCACCGAGGCCCGGTGACCATCTGCCGCAGTCGCCTCAACCGGCGACGCGGTAGACGGTGAAGCTGCCCTTGGCGCCTTCCTTGCTGGGCCCGACCTGGCGCACCCGTTCCAGGACGCTGACCTCAATGCCCTTCTTCTTGAGGCCAGCGAAGAAGCCGCGCACCGTGTGCGGCGCCCAGCCGGTCGCCTCGGCGATCTGCGCGACCGTCGCCCCCTCGGGGCGGCGGAGCATGGCCAGCACCGCCTCCTGCTTGGTTCCCTCGCGCGGCTTCCGCGGCGCGCCGGGCTCGCGGGTGGCGCGTGGCGGCTTGCCCGCGAGGGCGGCACGGAGGGCCTGCATGGGGCCGTCGAGGCCGGCGATGATGTCCGTCGTGGTTCGGGGCATGCCCCGAACCGCCTCATCGTCCCAGGCCGCGAGCACCGCCGCGGCGGCGACGCGCAGGCTGCTCTTCGCCGTCGGGCTCGGCGTGGCGAGGGCCGCGTCGAGCAAGGCGAGGTCCTCGCCGCGGCTGCCATCGTCGGGCGCCGCGGGCGCGCCGTGGGCGGCTTCGGCATTCGCCGTGGAGGTGTCCCCCGGCGTGCCGTCCTCTCCGCCCGCGGGCGCCGTGTCCGCGGCCATCGGGCCCGCCGTCGGGGGCTGCGCCGGCTCGACGCCGATGGCACGGAGCCCCTCGTCGGTGATCCTCAGCAGGACGGCATCGCCGTCAACCGGCCAGAGGGCCTGCGCGTCGTAGGCGGGACGGTGCACCGCGATCACCAGGTCGTTCTTCCGCAGCGCCTGCGCCACCTTCTGGCGCGCGCCGGCCGGCAACCGCTCGGGTGGCATCGCCAGGTGCTCCGGGTGCTGAGCGGCCGCGGTGAGGATCGCGCGCTGAGTATCGGTGAGCTTCATCGTCGGGGTCTCCGGTTCCGCACCCGATCCGCCGGGTGCTACCGCCCCGAGCCCCACCGGCAGGACCGGTCGGGGCAGATGCTGCGCCTGCGCGGCGCGTGACGGACCATTCGCGCTGGCGCGCGGGTGAGCCAAGCGCCACCGGCGCTTCATTGATGGCTTTGTTCGAGGGGTCCCGGTCAGATCATGATCGCCGCCGCGCAGCCGGGCCGCGTGGCCTCGCAGCGCGAGGTGGCGCGCCGCCTCGGCGTGTCCCACACGGCGCTGCAGAAGGCGCAGCGCGCCGGCCGCATCGCGCCGGAGGCAGATGGCCGCTGGGACGTCGAGAAGGTCCGCGCCCGGCTCTCCGAGAGCAGCGATCCGACGCGCAAGACGGCGACGCTCTCTGCGCTGCCGGCAGCGGTGCCGCGTCCGGCGGTCACGCCGCCTGCGGCTGCTGCGCCGCCCGCAGCGGATCCGCTTCCGCGCGCGGCCGGCAGCACCTTCCACGACGCCCGCACCGCGAATGAGGTGCTGAAGGCGCAGGAGCGCCGGCTGCGACTCGACGAGCGCAAGGGCAAGCTGGTCGACAAGGCCCGCGCCCTGCTGCTGGTGCACCGCCTCGCCAAGGAGGAGCGCGACGCGATCCTGGCCTGGCCGGCCCGGGTCGCAGCGGAGCTGGCGGCGGAGCTCGGGGTCGATGCCCATCGGCTACAGACGATGATGGACACGCGGCTGCGTGAGCATCTCGCGGCCAGGCATGATGTACGGGTGAGCGTCGGCTGATGGCCGGAGAACATCTACTCGACGAGCTCGGCCGCTTCGAGGGAGACGCCGAGATCCTGCAGGCCTGGCGCGACGGCATGGCGCCCGAGCCGGCGCTGCTGGTCTCGGAGTGGGCGGACAAGCACCGCGTCCTCGGCAGCCGCGGCTCGGCCGAGCCCGGTCCCTGGCGCACAGCGCGCACGCCGTACCTGAGGGAGGTGATGGACGCGCTGTCGCCGGCGCACCCGGCACGGCGCGTCGTGTTCATGAAGGGAGCGCAGGTCGGCGGCACCGAATGCGGCAACAACTGGATCGGCTACGTCATCCACCACGCGCCCGGGCCGATGCTGGCTGTGCAGCCGACCACCGAGCTGGCCAAGCGCTTCTCCGACCAGCGCATCGACCCGCTGGTCGAGGAGACGCCGGCGATCCGCGATCGGGTCGCGCCGGCACGGTCCAGGGACAGCGGCAATCGCCAGCTCAGCAAGGAGTTCCCGGGCGGGCAGCTGGTAATGACCGGCGCCAACAGCGCGGTCGGGCTGCGCTCGATGTCGGCGCGCTTCCTATTCCTCGACGAGATCGACGCCTACCCGGGCGACGTCGAGGGCGAGGGCGACCCGATCGCACTGGCCGAGGCGCGCGCCCGCACCTTCGGCTGGCGCCGCAAGGTGCTGCTGGTCTCGACGCCGACCATCGCCGGGCTGTCGCGCATCGAGCGCGAGTATCTGGCGACCGACCAGCGGCGCTACTTCGTCCCGTGTCCGCACTGCGGGGCCATGCAGTGGCTGCGCTTCGAGCGGCTGGTCTGGGACGATGGCGAGCCGGAGACGGCGCGCTACCTCTGCGAAACCTGCGAGGTGCCGATCGGGGAGCAGCACAAGGCGGCGATGCTGGCGGGCGGGACCTGGCGGGCCACGGCGACGGCCACGGATCCGCACGCGGTCGGCTTCCACATCTCGGCGTTCTACTCGCCGCCGGGCTGGATGCCCTGGTCGGAGATCGTCCGGCTCTGGCTCGCCGCCCAGGGCGACGACCGTGCGATCAAGACCTTCCGCAACACCGTGCTCGGCGAGACCTGGCAGGAGGCGGGCGAGGCGCCGGACTGGCAGCGGCTCTACGACCGACGCGAGGACTGGCCGGTCGGCACCGTCCCGGCCGGTGGGCTGCTGCTGACGGCGGGCGTCGACGTGCAGCGCGACCGTCTCGAGGCGAGCGTCTGGGCCTGGGGAGCGGACCGGCAGTCCTGGTTGGTCGAGCACCGGGTGCTGGCGGGCAACCCCTTCGAGGCGGCGGTCTGGGAGGAGCTGCGGCGGCTGCTCGGCGAGACCTGGCGGCACGCCAGCGGGCACCGGCTGCCGGTCGCCATGGCGGCGGCGGACAGCGGCGACGGCATGACCACCGCCGAAGTCTACGCCTTCGTGCGGCGGGCCGGCGCCGGCCGCGCCATCGCGGTCAAGGGCCAGGACGGGCTGCGCGCCGCGGTCGGGCAGCCCGCTGCCACCGAGGTGCGGCGCAACGGGCGGAGGCTGGGCGG
>DASQVL010000379.1:0-10217 GCA_035640795.1 Crenalkalicoccus sp.
CCGCCACCTTCGCCGCCGGGCTGCAACAGGCCTTCCGCGGCGCCGGCATGTCGAAGCCGCTGCATGCCGGCCACGCGGCAGAAGCCGGCGCGCTCGCCGCCCTCGGCGCTGCCGCCGGCGTCACCGGCGCGCCGGATGTGCTGGACGGCCCGGTGGGCTTCGCCGCCGCCACCAGCGAGGATCGCGGCAAGTGGGACCGCGCGCTGGAGGGGCTCGGCGAGCGCTTTGCCATCGCGGAGATCACCTTCAAGAACCATGGCTGCTGCGGCCACATTTTCGCGGGGCTGGACGCGCTGGCCGCGCTCCGCGCCCAGCATGGCTTCGGCGTCGAGGCGGTCGAGGCGATCCGCCTTGGCGGCTACGGCCCGACCAAGGAGGTCTGCGACCGCCCGGACCCGCGCACGGAGCAGGAGGCGCGCTTTTCCGCCCAGTACTGCCTCGCGGCGCTGCTCGTCCTGGGCGGCGTGCGCCTCGCCGCATTCGCCCCGGCGGCGCTGCAAGATCCGCGCATCCGCGCGCTGATGCCGTGCATCGCCGTCGAGCTCGATCCCGCCCTTGCCGCCGCCTATCCGGCGCGGCGCCCGGCCATGCTGCGCGTGACCCTGCGCGATGGCCGGGTGCTGGAACGCCACCAGCCGACCCGCAAGGGCGATCCGGAGATGCCGCTCTCGGATGCGGAGCTTTCCGCGAAATTCACCGAGCTGGCGGGCCCGGTACTGGGCGCAGCGCGGGCGGAGGCGCTGCTCGCGACCCTGTGGCGGGGCGATGCGCTGCCTGGCCCCCTGCCGGGGTGATCCCGCCGGGTAACCTGGCGTTCATGACTTGGCCGCAGCGTTTGCGCGCGATGTCGCGATGCGTCCGGTGCGGGCCATGGGTGTACACTGTCTTCAATCAGCGGGAGGCGCCCGGATGGAGGGCGAGCAGATTTCGGAAGGTTCGGAGGAGGGCGTGCCCCTCCTCGAAGGTTGGATGTTCGGCGCGCTGCTCTACCCTCACGCGATGGCGGAGGTGGTGCGCGTGCCCCCGGCCAATGACCGGGAGGAACTGCAGGGCTGAGCCGGGCCGCGCCGGCCAGGGCGGCCGGCGCGGGGTCGTTTCCGCCGCGCGTCAGAAGCGGCGCTCGAACACTCTCACCACGTCGCCGGGCTGGATCAGCGAATTCGGCAGGGCGCGGTATTCCCGTGCCAGGCCATCCTGATCCACCCGGGTAATGGCGACGTAGTCGCGGATCGCGCGGTAATTGAAGCCGCCGGCCAGCGCCACGGCGGTCAGCGCGCTCATCCCCGGCTGGAACGAGAACTGGCCGCCATGCTCCACCTGGCCGAGCACGAAGATCGGCCGGTATTGAGTCACCTCCACCGCCACTGAGGGGTCACGGAACAGCTGCTTCTGCCGCATCTCCGCCTCAATGGCACGCTCCACCTCCGGCGCCGTGCGCCCGGCGGCGTGGATGCTGCCGACCAGCGGGATCGCGACGGTGCCGGCATCGGAGACGCGGAACTCGCCGGTCAGTCGCGGGTCGTTGAAGACGGTGACGCGCAACTGGTCCTGCGGACCAAGGCGGTAGGCGCTGCGCGACTCCTCCGGCAGGCGCGGCAGGTCGGAACCCGGCCCGGCACAGGCCGCGAGCGCGGCCAGCGCGGACAGGCAGACGGTACGGCGAGCTTGCATTTCCGTGGCTTTCCCCTCCGATGCGGGTGCGCGGCGTGTGCGGCGCGTTACCCCTGGTTTGCCAGAGCATGCGCGGGGGCGACATTCCCGATTCCTTGCGCGAGTGGTTCATCACGCTGTTGTTTGCCGGCCGTTGCAAGCATCGCCGGACCTTTGATTGACCCTCCCTCGAGCCAGCGCGTAACTCGCCATCACTGCACCGCAGCGCGGCGCATCCAGGGAAGATCCGAACCGCATGCTCGACAGACCGGTTGAGACGAGGCCGCCGGCGGATCGCCGGGCCGCAGCGCGGGCGCCCGTGCCCGGTATCGTGCCCATCGAGCCAGAGGGCATGACGGTCAATGCCCTGCTCGCCGCGCTGCGCCGCCGGCGCTGGGTGCTGATCGTCTGCACGCTGCTCTTCCCAATCGTCGCCTTCGTGGCGACGCAGCAGCTGACGCCGCGCTACACGGCGACAACAACCGTGATGTTCGAGCCGACGGAGTACTCGGCGCGCGAGCTGCAGAGCATCCTGCGCGACGAGACCACCACGGATGCCGTGCTGGCGAGCCAGGTGGAGGTGGTGAAGAGCCTCTCCCTGGCCCGCCGCATCGTCTCCCGCTTCAGCCTGACCGAGCGGCCGGAATTCGCCTGGTGGTTAAAGGAGGCCGAGCGGGTGAACGGCCCGTTCTACAGGCTGCGGGCGGCGCTCGCGGCCAGGCTCGGCGCGCTCTCGCCCGACCTCGCCGCGCTGGTCGCCCCCACGCCGCCCGATCCGGCGCCGGTTGGCGAGGACGCGGAGATCCAGGCCGCCGAGGCGGTGCGCGACCGCATGGAAGTCCAGGTGCTGCGCAACTCCCGCGTGCTGGCCGTCCAGTTCACTTCGGAGGATCCGGAGCTCGCGGCCCAGGTCGCGAACAGCGCGGCCGAGCTCTACATCACCGACCAGCTCGAGCAGAAATTCGACGCGGTGCGCCGGGCCAGCGACTGGCTGGACAAGCGCGTCGCCCAGCTGCGGCAGGAGGTGCAGCAGACCGAGGCGAAGATCGCCGAGCTGCGCGCGAGCTCCGGCCTGGTGAAGGGCGTGACCGCCGGCCTCTCGACCGAACAGATCAGCCGCATCAACACCGACCTGATCGAGGCCCGCAACCAACTGGCGACCTCGGAGGCGCGGCTCGCCGCGGCACGCGGCGCCAGCGGCGCCAGCGGCGCCGACCTCACCGCGCTCGGCGCCTCCAACCTGATCGCGCAGCGCACCGCGCGCGACCAGGCGCGGCAGGAGCTGGAGCGGCTGCAGGCGAGCCTCGGCCCCAACCACCCGGATGTGCGCGCCGCCCGGTCCCGCCTGGCGGAGGCGGACCGCGCCGTCGGCGGCGAGACATCGCGCGTCCAGCAGGCGCTGGAGGCCGAGGCGCGCGCCGCCCGCGCCCGCGTCACCAGCCTCACCGAGGCGCTGCGCCAGCAGGAGGCGCGGGTCAACAACAGCCAGTCCGCCGAGATCAAGGTGGCCGCGCTGGAGCGGGAGTCGGAGGCCTCGCGCTCCCTGCTTCGCGCCGTGCTCGAGCGGTCCCAGCAGACGGTGAGCCAGACGGCGATCGAGAAGCCCGACGCCCGCGTGCTCTCCCCGGCCACCTTCCCCAGCATCCCAAGCTTCCCCAAGGTGAAGCTCTTCGTCGCCGCCGCCGTCGTGCTCGGCGTGCTGTTCGGCCTGCTGGTCATCTGGTTCCTGGAGCAGGCGGACAGCACGATGCGCTCCGGCGACGAGGTGAGGAGTGCGCTCGGCCTCCCCTGCCTCGCCCTCGTCCCCATGCTTCGGCGCGGCCTGCTCGGCCGGCACCGGGTGGAGGACTACGTGGTGAGGAAGCCGCTCTCGCCCTTCTCGGAGAGCATGCGGACGCTGCGCGCGGCGCTCTGGCTGGGGTCGGAGCCGCCGCGGGTCGTCGTGGTCACCGCCGCCCGCCCGGGCGAGGGCAAGACAACGACCGCCGTGGCGCTCGCCCGCTCCGCCGCCATGAATGGCGAGCACGTGCTGCTGATCGACTGCGACGTCCGCCAGCCCTCACTCGGCCGGGTCTTCCGCTGCGAGGGTGCGGCCGGCGTTACCGACCTGCTGCTTGGCCAGGCGGTGCTGGAACGCATCATCCGCCGCGACCACCTGACGACGCTGGACTACATCCCGGCCGGTGCGGCGGAGATCCACTCCCTCGGCCTCTTCATGTCGGAAGCGATGGCCGGGCTGCTCGACCGCGTCCGCCGCGACTACGACATGATCGTGCTGGACGCGCCGCCCGCGCTCGCCATGGCGGATGCCCGGGTGGTCGCCCGCCTCGCCGATGCCACGCTGCTCTGCGTGAAGTGGCGCGACACCCCACGCTCGGTGGTGCGCAACTCCCTCGGCCTGCTCGAGGAGGCGCATGCCCGGGTGGTGGGTGCGGCGCTGACGCAGGTGGACGCCAAGGTGCACGGGCGCTCCGGCTATGCCGATGCGGAGGTCTACCATCCGCGCTATGGCGGCTATTTCCGGGAGTAGGTCCTTGGCCCGCTACCTCGTCACCGGTGGCGCCGGCTATGTCGGCAGCCACCTGGTCCTGGCGTTGCTGGAGCGCGACGGCGAGGTCGTCGTGCTGGACGATTTGCGCCAGGGCCACCGCGCGGCGGTGCCGGCCGAGGCCGAACTCGTCACTGCCGACCTCGCCGACCGTGCGGCGGTGGAGGCGGTCTTCGCGGCGCAGCGCTTCGACGCGGTCTTCCACTTCGCCGCCCTCTCCCTGGTCGGGGAGAGCATGCGAGAGCCGCTGCGCTACCTGGCCGAGAACCCCGCCAACACGCTCCGCCTGGCGGATGCCGCCCTGCGCCATGGCTGCCGCCGCTTCGTCCTCTCCTCCACCGCCGCCCTCTTCGGCGACCCGGAGCGCGTGCCCATCGATGAGGAGGCGCGGCTCGCCCCCACCAATCCCTACGGGGAGAGCAAGCTGATGGCCGAGCGCGGCCTCGCCTGGGCGGATCGCGTGCACGGGCTGCGCTCAGCCGCACTCCGCTACTTCAACGCCGCCGGCGCGGATCCCGCGGGCCGGATCGGCGAGGACCACGAGCCGGAGACGCACTTGATCCCGCTCGCCATCGGCGCCGCCCTCGGGACCCGCCCGCCGCTCACGGTCTTCGGCGAGGATTACGATACGCCGGACGGCACCTGCATCCGCGACTATGTCCATGTCACGGACCTCGCCGAGGCGCATCTCCGCGTGCTGGAGCGGCTGGAGGAGGGGAGCTGCCGTTACAATATCGGCAACGGCGCCGGCTATTCGGTGCGGGAGGTGATCGCGGCCGTGGAGCGCGTGGCTGGCCGCCCGGTCCCTCACAGCATCGGGCCGCGCCGCGCCGGCGACCCCGCCATCCTCGTCGCCTCCTCGGAGAGGCTGCGGCGGGAGACCGGCTGGTCGCCGCGCTTCGCCGCGCTGGACGAGATCGTGCGCACCGCCTGGGCCTGGCATGAAGCGCATCCGCGCGGCTTCGACGATCGCCGCCCCCGCTGAATCGCCGGCCACGCTGCGCGCGCCGGCCCTCGCCCCTGGTGCGGCGGCGCGGCTCGCGACGCTTGCCGCCAGCGCGCCGCTGCTGGTCTGGCCCGCCTTCTGGAACGGCTACCCGCTCGTCTTCGCCGATACCGGCACCTATCTCGGCCAGGCGCTGATCGGCTATCTCGGCTGGGACCGGCCGCCCTTCTACTCCATCTTCCTGCTGCTGACCGGCTGGCGCGTCTCGCTCTGGCTGCCGGTGCTGGCGCAGGGGCTGATCCTCGCGCACCTGCTCTCCCTCGTGCTGCGCGTGCAGGGGCTCGGCGCGCCGCGGCACCTGCTGGTCGCCGCGGCGGCGCTCGCCGTGCTGACCGGCCTGCCCTGGTTCGCGGCGCAGCTCATCCCGGACGTCTTCACCGGGGCGCTGGTGCTGGCGGTCTGGCTGCTCGCCTTCCGGGCGGCGGCGCTGACGCCGGCGGAACGGTGGTGGCTGCTGCTGCTCTCGACCGGCGCGGTCGCCGTGCATCAGAGCCACCTGCCGCTCGCCCTCGGCCTTGCCCTCGTCGCGCTCCTCCTGCTCGGCCTCGCGCGGGGCTGGCGCGCGGCGCGGCCGGCAGCGCCGCGGCTGCTCGGGCCGCCGCTGCTCGCCGCCCTGGCGATCGCATCGGTGAACCTCGCCGGGCATGGCCGGTTCTCCGTCTCGCCCTTCGGCAGCGTCTTTCTCGCCGCCCGCGTCATCGCCGACGGGCCCGGCCTCGCCTATCTGCGCGCGGCCTGCCCCAATTCCGGCTACAGCGCCTGCCGCGTGCTGGACCGGCTGGGGCCGGAGCACAACCGGTTCCTGTGGGAGCCGGACAGCCCGCTGCACGGGGAGCTCGGCGGGCCCAAGGTCTGGGCGCCGGAGGCGGCTTCCATCCTGCGCGGCACCTTCGCCGCCGACCCGCTGGGCGAGGCGGCGGCGATGGCGGAGAACGCGCTCCGCCAGTTCGTGCTGCTCGGCACCGGCGACGGGCTGATCCCCTGGCCTGCCGTGCCGGGCCCCGCGCCGCTGATCGCCCGCTTCTACCCGCAGGAAAGCGCCGCCTATGCCGCGGCGCGGCAACAGCACGGCACCCTGCTGCCGCTGGCCGAGGCGCTCTCGCCGCTGCATGTCGCGACGGCGGGGCTTGGCTTCCTCGCCCTCGTCCTGCTGCTCGTGCTGCGCGGGCGCCGCATGACGCTGCCGGCGGTGGCGCTCGCCCTGCTGGTGCTCGCCGCGGCGGCCGGCAATGCCGCCATCACCGGCGCCCTCTCGGGCCCGGCGGAGCGCTATCAGGCGCGGCTCGCCTGGCTGATCGCCTTCGCGCCCGCGCTGCTCATCGCGCGCCCGCGCGAGGCGGCGTAATGCGCGCCGTAGCTGCCGCGCGCCGGCATCTCCATCCGCCCGCGCGCCAGCGCCGCGCTGAACCAGATGAACTGGATCACGCCCGTCGTCGCGATCAGCGTATTGTCGAAGGCGCTGTGGAACAGCACGCCGAGGATGGCGGCGCGCATCACCAGCCGCTCCGCCGGCGGCGTGTCCCGCGTGCCCACCCAGATCCAGAGCAGGATGGCGAGGAAGATCATCGCGCAGCCGATGACGCCGCCCTCCACCGTCAGGCGCAGGTATTCGTTGTGGGGGGCCACCGAGCCGATGTACTTGATCACTTGGTCGTAGGGGTTCACCACCAGCTTGCCGGCGCCGAGGCCGTAGCCGAGCAGCGGCCGCTGGGCGATCGCGTCGGTGAAGTAGGACCACAGGATGTCCCGGCCGGAGAGGCTGTCGCCCTGGGAGACGAAGCGCTCCAGCGCGTAGGCGATGGCCGGGCCGATCACGATCGTCCCGGGCACCAGGCCGCCCATCACCAGGTCCACCTTGCGCTTCAGCGGGAAGACATCCCGGCCGGAGGCAAAGAAGACCAGCAGCAGGAAGATCCCGACGACCGCGGTCGGCGTCCGCGCCTGCGTCGTCAGCAGGATGGCGAGGTCGAGTCCGCCCAGGATCAGCCAGCGCATCCGGAACCCGCGCAGGTATTCCAGCGTCGCCGCGAAGATCGCAGTGGTGCAGAAGCCGGCCAGGAAGGGCGGCGAGTGCAGGCCCTGGAAGCGGCCACGGTCGTCGAAGGCCGGGTAGATGCCGGCGATGTGGGTGAGCATGCCGCCCAGCGTGCTGAGGATCGGGACGAGCACGACGCCGCGGCAGAGCACCGTCCACACCGCCCGCGGCGCCAGCGCAAAGGCCAGGGCGAAGGGTGCGGTGGAGCCGACGAAGCTCCGCACCATCTCGGTGTTCGAGGAGATATGGCCCATCGGCAGCACGGCGATGCTGATGCCGGCGACCAGGGTGAAGGCGAAGAAGGGCCAGTTGATCGCCCGCGCCACGCCGTAGCGCAGGATCAGCACGCCGGCGACCGCGAAGGGCACCACCTTCGCGATGGCCGAGCCGAGCGAGCTCTCGCCTTCCGGCCCGGACGGGCCGGCGGCATGGGTCAGCAGGCTGATGTGGACGTCCACGCCGAGGCCGAAGGTCATGATCAGCACGGCGCAGGAGAAGGCCGGCACCTCATAGGCCAGCAGCGCGCCAACCGCGCCGACGGCGAGTGGCAGGAGAAGCAGCGTGGTCTGCGGCGCCGCCAGCGCGGTGCCAAGCAGCGTGGAAGCGAACAGGATCGCGACAAGACGGAGCCGCTGCGGCGTTGCAAGGATATCCATGCCGCAGGGTCTCGCATGGCGGCGGGCGGGGAGCGAATCAGGGATGGGTGACGCGGCGACGAAGCCGGTCGGAATCACGGTCGGGCAACCGGCACGGACGGGCCTCGCGGTCCCCGCCGCGGCGCCGCGGCTCGCCGCGCTCACCCGGCTGCGGCTGCTGCTGATCGGCTGGGTGGTGCTCTACCACCTCGACCTCACCCTCGCCGCGGTGCGCGACGTGCCGGTGCTGGGGCCGGCGATCGGCCGCGGCTATCTCGGCGTGGACGGCTTCTTCCTGCTCTCGGGGTTCGCGCTCTGGCTCGGCTATCATCGCCGGCCGCCGATGGGGCGGGCGGGCTGGCTCGGCTTCCTGGTGCGGCGCCTCGCCAAGATCTGGCCGCTGCACGCGCTGGCGCTGCTGATGCTGGCGGCGCTGGTGGGCCTGGCGGTCGCGGCCGGGGCCACGGTGCACGACCCCGGCCGCTTCGATGCGCGCGACCTCGTGCTGCAAATGCTGCTGGTGAATGCGTGGGAGACCACCGCCCACCACGCCTGGAACTACCCGTCCTGGGCGCTGTCGGCGGAGTTCGCCGGCTACCTGGTCTTCCCCCTGCTGCTGCGCGGCGTGGCGAGGCTGCCCGCTGCCGTAGCGGCAGCGCTGCCGGCGCTGCTGCTCGCCGCGCTGCTCGGCATCGAGGCGGTGCAACTGCCAGGGGTCGGGCTGAACCTCACCTTCCACCTTGCCCTGCTGCGCTTCTTTCCGGAGTTCCTGGCGGGCCTCGCCCTCGGCCGGCTGGCGACGGAGGGGCGGCTGCCGCGGGCCTTGCCCTGGCTGCTGCTGCTCGCCCTGCCGGCGGGCCTCGCCTTCGGCCTGGATGGCGTGGCCGTCGCCGGGCTGGCGGGGGGGCTGCTGCTCGCCTGGCAGGCCGGCGCCGGGGCGCCGGCGGCGGCGGCGCCGCGCGACCTCGCCTGGCGGCTCGGCGAGGCCTCCTTCGGCGTCTATCTCTGCTGGGTGTTCGTGGAGGCGGCGGTGGTCGCGCTGCAGCGGGCCACGCCGCTGGGGGCGGAGGCGCGGTTGGCCCTGATGCCGCTCGGCCTCGCCGCCAACCTCGCCCTGGGCTGGCTGGCCTGGCGCTGGGTGGAGGTGCCGGCGCAGCGCTGGCTGCTCGCCCGGCGCGGCTAGTGTCCTGATTCGAAGTCCGGCGTCAGTGCGGCGCCCTTCGGATCGGAACACTGGCCTTTGTTTTCAGTCGCGTGCTGGTCCGCTCCGTCCGCTGCTGAAGCAGCGAACGGAGCGGGCAGGACACCAGAGCGGATTCACGCTCCCGGGCGTCCGCGCCCCTCGCGATCAGGTCTGCAGGACCTGCCGGAACTGCGGCCGCAGCACTGGCCCGTCGCTCTCCTGGAGCCGCCAATGCCCACCATGGGTGTAGGCCCAGAGCGCGGCCGGCAGCTCCAGCGTCCGCAGCACCGGCAGACTCTGCCGCAGGTCGGCCGCCCAGGCGGCGATGTCCGTCTCGTGGCCGAGCGACCCGCCCATCTCGGTGACCAGCGCCGGAATGCCGTGGCGCTGCCGCCAGGCGGTCAGCGGCGCGAAGCGGGCGCGCACCGCCGCCGCGTCGCCGCCGCCATAGTCATGCGCCTCGGCGACCGTGTCCGGGTCGGCGGGCGGCGGCGCCTCCAGCAGGGAGGCCGGGCTGCACCATTCCCGCCCGCCCCACATCAAGGTGTGGCGCGGCGCCTTCGCGCGCACCGCGGCCAGCAGCCGGTCGCGCACCGGCAGCCAGGTGGCGGTATCGGGGAAGGCCGGCTCGTTGATCGGCGCCAGGGCGACCCGGCCGGGATCGGTGCGGGCGGCGAAGAAGGCGGCGCGGGTGGCCAGCGCCTGCCAATCCGCCGCTCCCCAGGGCGAGCTGTGATGGTAGAAGTCGGACAGGCCAAGCAGCACGGTGAGGCCGGCCGCGGTCGCGTCCGCCACCGCCTCGGCGAAGCCCCCCAGCACCTCCTCCCCCGTTCCCGTCTCCTGCACCTTCGGGATGAAGATGCGGGCGTGGTCGAAGCCCATGGCGCGGAAGCCGCTCCACCAGGCGGGGCCGAGCCGGCGCGACCGCTGGTCGCGGGCGATGGTGAACCACCTCTCGAGGTTGGCGCCGTAGCGGAGCGCGGCGAGCCGCCCGCGCATGGGCTCCAGGGCGCGCGCCGCGCCCGGCAGGCTGAGAGCGCCGGCGACCAGGCCGCGTCGGCCTATGCGCATCATGCGACAGCCCCCCCGAAGCGGCCGCGCAGGTAGCCGAGGTTGTAGGCGGCGCCGCAGCGGGCGCGCAGCAGCGCCGGCGAGCGAGG
>DASQVL010000380.1:0-5149 GCA_035640795.1 Crenalkalicoccus sp.
GGTAAGCGCAGCCGGCGCCTGCCCCCACGGGCGGGCGCCGGATAGGGAGGTATCGGATGACATTGCAGGTGATCGGCCCGGGCTTCGGGCGGACCGGCACGGCCTCGCTCAAGCGGGCGCTGGAGATGCTGGGCTTCGCCCCCTGCCACCACATGGAGGAGGCCGTCACGCGGCCGGAGCAGCTGCCCTGCTGGCAGGCGGTGGCGGAGGGGAAGGCGGTGGACTGGCATGCCGTCTTCGCCGGCTTCCGCGCCCAGGTGGACTGGCCGGGGGCTGCCTGCTGGCGGGAGCTCGCGATTGCCTTCCCGGACGCCAAGGTCGTGCTCTCCGTCCGGCCGGAGGAGTCCTGGTGGCGGAGCTTCGAGGCCACGGTCGGCATGGTGATGCGCATGGACCTCTCCCGCCTGCCGGCGCCGCCGCACATGCGGGACATGCTGGCGGCGGGGACCCGGATCATCGAGGCGCGCAGCCTCGGCTGCCGGGCCGAGGACCGCGAGGGCGTGCTGGCCGCCTACCGGCGTAACACCGCGGAGGTGCAGGCGGAGATCCCGCCGGCGCGACTGCTGGTCTACGACGTGGCTGAGGGGTGGGAGCCGCTCTGCCGCTTCCTGGGCGTTCCCGTGCCGGACGAGCCCTTTCCGCGGGTGAACACGACGGAGGAGTTCCTGGAGCGGCTGAAGGGGCCGCCGGCGGGCTGAGGGGTTGGCGATTGTAGCGCTTGGGGGGGAAAGGGAACCTCCCTCCAGGGCGCCCCCATCCGCGCCGCTACCCCGCCGGGATCGTCAGCACCGGCGGCGCCGCGCCCTTGGCGCTCTCCGCCACCGACTTCAGCAGCTCCAGGATGCTGAACGCGACCTTCGACTCGTAGTCGTCCGCCGCCACCCAGTACCAGCGTCCCTTCAACTGCACCGCCGAGTAGCTGTCCGCCGGCGGCGAGGCGCCCGAATGCACGATGATGATCGGCCGCGGTGCGCCCGGCTCGCGCAGCGTCGGCAGCGCCCGGCCCGCGCGCACCTCCTCCTCCGGCACGTCGAACTCCGCTGCAACCGCGCTCAGGATGTTGAGCAGCGAGCGGGTCAGCACCGGGATCTCGGGGCGGCGCGACTGCTCGAGCGTCGTGCCGTAGATCACCTCCAGCTCGCGCGCCGAGGGGTCGATGGCGAGCAGCCGGTAGACCTCCGCCACCAGGCGGCGCATCTCCGGTGCATGGCGCGTCTCGAAGACCAGGAAGGCGCGCGTCGCATCCCTCTCCCGGCGCAGCCGGACGCGCAGCGCGCCACCTTCCTGCAACTGCCGCAGCAGCTCCAGCAACGGCAGGAAGTCCCGCGACCCGCTGCGCCGGGCGCCGGCCAGTGGATGCGTGTTCTGCAGCGGCCCGATGGACTGCATGACCATCCGGAACAGCTTGTCCACCGGAGTGCCGCCCTGGATCAGGGGCACGATCTCGCTCGGCGAGAAAGGGCGGATATAGGCCTGCACGAACTCTTCCCCGGTCACCGGGGTCAGCGTGAAGGTCGGGCGGTCCGTGTATTGCAGGTTGCCGAACAGGCTCCAGAAGGAGCTGGGCGCGGCCGAGGGAAAGACCTCGAAGCTGCCGCCCGCGGTGCCCTGCACCGTGTAGCCGGAGACCAGCTGGCTGATCGAGACGAAGCTCGGCGGATCGCCGAAGCGCAGGCGGACCATGTTGAACAGCGTCTGCCGCTTGCCGGTTTCCGAGATGACGCGGGTGTAGTCCAGCTGGTCCCGATTCAGCCGCACCGGCCCGATCGAGGTGCAGCGGGCGGCGCCGAGGCCAAGGAGCGGGGCGGCGGCCAGCACGGCCCGGCGACGTAGCCCCACGCGACTGCCCCCATCCCCGGCACTGCCCCCAATGCCCGGCACTCCCCCCGGGCCCCGGCCACGACGTCCCGCGGCCCGGATCGAACCGGGGCAGGCTATCCCCCGGCCGGCCCGGAGCGCCACCACCCGGGCCGGCGCTTCGAGCGGGTTTGAGAGGCGGCGCGCCTGGAGCCGGCGCGGGCCCGGCTTCAGGCCGCCTTGCGCACCGCGGGGACGCGCCGCATCGCACCCCCCGGGATGGCGCCCGGCACCGCCGCGGCGAGGTCGGCCGCGACCAGCAGCCGGTCGAACTCCACCCCCGTCTCCACGCCCATGCGGCGGAACAGCCAGACCACGTCCTCCATCGCTACATTGCCGGTGGCACCGGGCGCGAAGGGGCAGCCGCCGATGCCGCCCGAGGCGGCGTCGAAGATCCGCACCCCGGCCTCATAGGCCGCCGCCACATTCGCCACCCCCATGCCGTAGGTGTCGTGGCCGTGGAAGGCGAAGCGGTTGCCCCAGGCGGCGATGGCGTGGGTGAAGACGCGGCGCACCTGGTCCGGCGCGGCATTGCCCGTGGTGTCGGCCAGCGCGATCTCCATCCCGGGGTCGAGGGCGACCACGCGCTCCACCCAGTCGAGCGCGTCCCGCTCCGGCACCACGCCCTCGAAGGGGCAGTGGAAGACGCAGGAGAGGTTGAAGCGGAAGCGGGTGCCGGCCGGCGCCTCCCGCACCAGCGCGGCGAGCTCGGCGAAGCTCTCCTCCCGGGTCCGGTTCAGGTTGGCGCGGTTGTGGCTCTCGGTGACGGACATGAACAGGCCGAGGCGGTCGGCGCCGGCATTCATGGCGAGGTCGAAGCCGCGGCGGTTCGGCACCAGCACGGTGCATTCCAGCCCCTCGAGCTGCTTCGCCGCCTGCAGCACCGCGCCGGTATCGGCCATCTGCGGCACGGCGCGGGGCGAGACGAAGGAGCCGACCTCCATGCGGCGGAGCCCCGCTTCGTAGCAGGCGCGGACCATGGCGATCTTGGTCTCGGTCGGCACGAAGGGGCCGATGGATTGCAGCCCGTCGCGCGGCGCGACCTCGGACAGCTCGACGTGTTCGGTCATGGCACTCCCCTCGGCATGGCGGGCCCCGCGGCGGGGCGATCTTCCCCGAGAACGCCCGTCCTGGCGAGGCCGATGCCGGCAGCTTCGCGGATCAGGCCGGCAGGCCGACCGCCCGGAGCGCATCGCCGAGCGCGGCAGCAAGCGGCGGCGCGCAGGCGACGCCCGCGAATTGCCGGCCGTAGCGGAAGGCCGGCTGCAGGGCGAGCACGCGGGCGGCCGCGGCCCGCGCCTCCGCCATCCGGCCGAGCCTCGCCAGCGGCGCCGCGAGCAGCATGTGCGAGATGCTGTGCGCCGGGTTGGCCTGCACCGCCCGGCGCGCCGCCTCGACCGCCTCCGTATCGCGGCCCCGGTGGAAATGGCCGAGCGCGATGCCGTGATGCGCCGCGAAGGCCCAGGCGTCGAAGGGGCTGAGGCGGAGCCCGCGGCCGCCCCACTCGATGGCCCGCTCCGCCTCCCCGCGCCAGCCGAGGATGACGCTGCCGAGCAGGTAGGTGAGCGCGGAGGACGGGCTGGCGGCCAGCGCCGCCTCGAAGGCGGTGAAGGCGGCAGCGTGGTCGTGGCCGTCCATGCCGATGGAGAAGCCGGCGAAGGTCAGCGCCAGCGCGTCGTCCTGGCCATGGACCATCGCTGCCTCCGCATGGCGCAGCGAGGCGGCGCGGCTCGCCTCCGCAAAGCCGGCGCGCAGGAACAGGCAGTGGTGGCACATCGCCGCGAAGGCATGCGCCAGCGCATAGGTGGGATCGAGCGCCAGCGCGCGCTCGAGCAGCGGCAGGGCGCGCGCCACCCGGTCCGGCATGCCGGAGAAGAGGTCGGGCTGGGTCCGCAGCACCAGGTCGTAGGCATCCAGGCTCTCGGGGCGCAGCCGCCGGACCCGCTCCGCCTCGGCGCGGCGCAGGCTGGGCTCGATGGCGCCCAGGATGGCGAGTGCAATCTCGTCCTGCAGGGCGAACAGGTCGGCGAGCGGCCGGTCGAAGCGCTCCGCCCAGACCTGCACGCCGCGCTCCGCCTCCACCGTCGAGGCGGCGACGCGGATGCGCCCGGCATCCCGGCGCAGGCTGCCCTGGACAACGTAGCGCACGCCGAGTTCGCGGCCGACGCGGCGGATGTCGAGGCCGGGGCCCTGGTAGGCGCGGGCGGAGCCGCGCGCGGCGACGAACAGCCATTTGATGCGCGACAGGCCGGCGATGATGTCCTCGACCATGCCGTCCACGAAATAGGCCTGTTCCGGGTCGCCGCTGAGGTTGGCGAAGGGCAGCACGGCGAGGGAGGGCCGGTCGGGCAGCCCCGGGGCGAGGGTGGAGGCGGGATCGGCGGCCGTGACCGCCGGCCCGACATAGCGGTAGCCGCGCCGCGGCAGGGTCTCGATCCAGGTGCCGGCGCCGGGTTCCTCCTGCAGCGCGCGGCGCAGGGCCGCGATCTGCACGGTGAGGTTGCTCTCCTCGACGGCGAGGCCCGGCCAGGCCGCCTCCATCAGCGCATCCTTGGAAACCGGCGCGCCGGCGGCGTCGAGCAGCACGCGCAGCAGGGCGACGGCGCGCCCGCCGAGGCCGGTCGGCGCGGTGCCCCGGAACAGGATCCCCGCCTCCGCATCGAGGCGGAACGGCCCGAATGCGCGGACGGGCGACATCCGCGGAATTGGGCCCGGTTCGGAGGTCTTTTGCAATCTCTTCGGTGCGGCTTCAGGACCCCCGGCCTGCCGCCGGACCATCCTGCGCCGGGCGCCGCGACCGGCGCGGCGCCGAGGCGAGGAGATCGGCGATGGACAGGCAGGCGGTGGTCCGGCTGCCGGGCGAGGCCCGGACGGTGACGCTGGCGGGGCAGCCCCTGGCGATGCTCGTGACCGGCACGGATACGAGGCACACCAGCATGTTCGACTGGTGGGTGCCGGCGGGGTTCTCGACCGGGCTGCACGTGCACCGGGTGCAGGAGGAAACCTTCTTCGTCGTCGAAGGCGAGTGCGAATGGCAGGTCGGCGACCGCCTGGTCCGCGCCGGGCCCGGCGGGTTCCTGTTCCTGCCGCCCGGGGTGCCGCACGACATCCGCAACCCCGGCGACCGGCCCGTGCGGCTGCTGATGACCGTCTCGCCGCCTGGCCACGAGCACTACTTCGAGGAGTTGTCCGCCCTGACATCCGGTGCGGCGCGGCCCGATGCCGGCGCGATCGCCGCGCTGCGGCGGCGCTATGATACCGACCAGCTTTCGGCGCTGACCACGGCGTAGCG
>DASQVL010000381.1:0-5440 GCA_035640795.1 Crenalkalicoccus sp.
GGGTGCAAACGCGAACAGCGTCGGGCTACACTCCGTCGGCATCGGGGACCTCCTCTGCGTCGCGTCAAGTCTTTGTTGCAGAAGAACTTTCGCCGATTCGGAGCCCCGATGCACCTACGGCTCGTGAGAGATCCAGGCTAGGCGCCGGGATCAACTCGCTCTATTGGACGTGTGGATAGGTCGCTACGGACCATAGGATGGGTGCAATCTGGAGGGTGTTATGCACCTGCGGCAAGTTGCGCGGCTTGTCTGAGCATGAGGCAGACGAAGGCGACGAGATGAAGGTCTGCGAGCGTGCTGGCGTAGCGCTCATGAGTAACGGTCCTGAGTTCTTTTGTTGCCTTATTGCCCTGCCCCATTTTCGGATCCATGCAACAGGGCGCCTTGCGGCACGAAGCTCACGTATGGGCGGATGGCAGGACGACCTCATCCTTTGTAATTGGCTTCCTTGCGAACAAGTATAGCTCCTTCCTGGCCCGGGCGAGCGACTAACTTGCTGGACACAAGCCAGATGGAGCCGTCGAATCATCGTGGTGGTGCCCGACGTCGAGGTGAACGCAACCGCTTTCCGAACGCGCTCCGCGCGGCGCAAGACTGCGAGAGTGGAAGAGCCCTGGGGACGCCGCCCTGACGGCCGCGGGCCGATCGCCCGGCCTGCCCCTCACAGTGGTGGGGATCGGAATTGGAGTGGACGATTCGGCCGGAGATGAAGACCGGCGGGGGCGATGTGGCGCCTCGCCCTGGCGGCCATCACCCGTCCATCGGCGATGGCGGCCGCCGCGGCGGTTGGCCTCTGCAGCGCAATTCCGTGGCAACCGCAGAGAACCCTTTGGACTGGCCGAATAAGATCGGTCGTGCATGCCGCATAAGCGGTTGCCGCCAAGTCGCATTATCCATGCACAACGTCACGGCCTTGCGCCCAGCGAATGAAGGGAAGCATTTCGCCATGCCTGACTCAGAGCCGGCCTGTTTCAGACCGCACGCTCACCCGCCCTGGCGCCAGCCGTGGCCTGCCGCTGCTGGCGAAAACCCACCGGGCGCGGCCGCGGCCGCCCTTCGCGTGCATCGCGCTGGTGCTCCAGGGCGGCGGTGCGCTCGGTTCCTACCAGGCCGGCGTCCATCAGGCTCTGGTCGAGGCCAAGCTGCAGCCGGACTAGGTCGCCGGCATCTCGATCGGCGCCATCAACGCCGCCATCATTGCCGGCAACGCGCCCGAGAAGGGCGTTGAGATGCTGCGAGGCTTCTGGGAGAGCATCACCGCCGCACCGCCAGGCCTATGGTGGAACGAGTGGCTGTCCGACCTGGCCCGCGGTGAGATGGCCCGCTCTCTCCTGAACCAGACGCACGCCGTCTCCGCGCTCATCACCGGGGCCGCCGGCTTCTTCGAGCCCCGCGCGCCGGCGCCCTGGCTGCAGCCGGCCGGCAGCCTGGAGGCGACCAGCTTCTACGAGACGAAGCTGCTTCGGGTGACCCTCGAACGCTTCGTCGACTTCGACCGCATCAAGGCCGGCGCCACCCGGCTCAGTCTCGGCGCGGTCAATGTGCGGACCGGCAACTTCGTCTGCTTCGACAACACGACCCACACCATCGGGCCCGAGCACGTCATGGCCAGCGGCGCCCTGCCGCCGGGCTTCCCGGCCGTGGAGATCGAGGGCGAGCACTACTGGGACGGCGGCCTGGTCTCGAACACGCCGCTGGAGTGGGTGGTTCAACGCGAACCGCGCCAGGACACGCTGGCGTTCCAGGTGGACCTGTGGAGCGCCCGCGGCGATTTCCCGCGCGATCTCTCCGAGGTTGCGATGCGACAGAAGGAAATTCAGTACTCCAGCCGGACGCGGGCCAATACCGATAACTTCAAGCTCCAGCAACGCATTCACTTCGCTCTGGCCTCCCTGCTGGAGAAGCTGCCGCCCGACCTGCGCAACGGCCCGGAAGCGCAGCAACTGGCGCCCCTGGCTGACCACAAGGTGTTTTCCCTGGTGCACCTGATCTACCGTTCCAAGGCCTACGAGGGGCAGGCCAAGGACTATGAGTTCTCCCGGCTCAGCATGCAGGAGCACTGGCAGGCCGGATACACGGATGCGGTCCGGACTCTGCGCCATCCGGAAGTGCTGGAGCGACCGGCTGACCTGGAGGGTGTCGCCACCTTCGACCTCGCCCAGGATGGGCGCGAATGACAGCAACAGGAGATTGCCATGACCGAGGATGAGGTTCTCACCAACGCCTTCGCCATGCCGCTGCTGAACCCGGCCTTTCCGCCCGGGCCGTACCGCTTCGTGGATCGGGAATACCTGATCATCACCTACCGTACCGATCCGGCGCGGCTCCGGGCCGTGGTGCCGGCGCCCCTCGAGGTGGACGAGCCCCTGGTGAAATACGAGTTCATCCGCATGCCCGACTCAACCGGCTTCGGCGACTACACGGAAACCGGTCAGGTGATCCCGGTCCGCTTCCAGGGCCGCGCGGGCGGCTATACCCACTGCATGTTCCTGAACGACCACCCGCCCATCGCCGGCGGCCGGGAGCTTTGGGGCTTTCCGAAGAAGCTGGCCAGCCCGAGCCTCAAGGCGGAGATCGACACGCTGGTCGGCACGCTGGACTACGGGCCGGTGCGGGTGGCGACCGCCACCATGGGCTACAAGCATCGCACCGCCGATCTGCGCGCGGTGGAGGCTGCGCTCGCGGCGCCCAATTTCCTGCTGAAGATCATCCCGCATGTGGATGGCAGTCCGCGCATCTGCGAGCTGGTCGAGTACTACCTGCAGGACGTCAAGCTGAAAGGTGCCTGGACCGGCCCCGCCGCCCTCTCACTGCAGCCGCATGCCCTGGCGCCGCTGGCGGAGCTGCCGGTGCTCGAAGTGCTCTCGGCCGTCCACATCGTGGCGGACCTGACGCTCGGCCTGGGCCAGGTGGTGCATGACTACCTCGAAGGTGAGACGGCCGCGCGGCTCCGCCAGAAGCACGTTGCCGTCTGAAGGAGACCTCCGCTGGGCGGCGCTGGCCGCGCCCTGGGCGTTGGCGTGGACGTCACGAACGAGGCGCAGGTGGAAGCAGGGGTGACCAAGGCGGCCGAAGCTTTTGGCCGCCTCGACATCCTGGTGAGCAATGCGGGCATTCAGATTGTCGCGCCGGACGTGGCGGAGGCCGTGCTGTTCTTCGCTGCCTTCGGGTCCAAGGCCCTGACCGGCCAGTCGCTCGTGGTCAGCCACGGCTGGTTCATGCAGTAAACCTGTCGCACGCCGGCGACCGGCCATTTCCTTGCGAACGGACCGTGGCAGCCTCTGCCGATTAGCCTCGGCAGCGTTGCTGCGCTGTGCCTCGGCCAGGCTCGCCGCAGCCGTGGAGGCACGGAGCACGAGCTCGGGCCGCAGCAGCACGGCGGTGCCGCGGGCCGGCACGGTCCTCGATGGCGCGGAACTGAATCAGCGCCGCCGCGCCGTCTCAGCGGCCTCTTGCAATAGAATCGACCCGCGCGCGTCCTTGGAGTCGTCGGGCCGCAATCGCCGGCTGAAGTCGTCCGCGAGCATCAGTTCTGGATCTGATGGCTGAGCGCCCAGACATAAGCCGCCACGGCCGAGACCTCCGAGGGCGAGAGCTGTGCGCCGCCCATCGGGGGCATCGGACTCCTGTAGTTCTTCGGCTGGGCGACCCCGCGGGTGATGATCCGCGCGATCGAGGCGAGACTGCCGTCTCCCCAGAGCCACCTGCCGCTGGTGAGATCGGGTCCAAGCGGCGTCCCCTTGGCGTTCGACCCGTGGCAACCTTCGCAGGTGCCGCCGCCGGCCTGGCCGTGGTACACCCGGTCGCCGAGCGCAACCTGCGCGGCCGTCGCTCCGGGGGGAATGGGTAAGCGACCTGCCGCTTCGACACCGGCGTTCGGATGAATGCCCTCGGGCGGCCCCGCCTGGTTGGCGCCCGCTGCCGAGGTCACGGTGCGCGGCGCGGGCGCGGGCTGGATTCCGGCCACGACGGTTCCGCCTTGGAAGGTCACCCGCCAGATGCGCCCATGCGCATCATCGGAGATGTAGAGCGCTCCGTCAGGACCGACCGCCAGTCCCGACGGCCGGTGCGCGGCCTGGCCGGGTTCCACCACCGCTCCGGCGAAGCCATCGGCAAACACCACGAAATCGCCGGAGGGCTTGCCATTGGCAAGCGGCTGGAACACCACGTTGTAGCCACCTTGCGGGAAAGGTGCGCGATTCCACGACCCGTGGAATGCGATGAAGGCGCCGCCTCGGTACGCGGCCGGGAATTGATCCCCGGAATAGAGAGCGAGGCCGTTGGGCGCCCAATGGGCCGGAAACGACGCGACAGGTCCTTGCTTCTGCGCGCAGACGCCCACGGTCTTGCCGCCATCGCCGCCATACTCCGGAGCCAGGACCAGCTTTTGCTGCGCGAGGTCGAAGTAGCACTCCGGCCAGCCATAGTCCGCGCCGCGCTGCAGCAGGACAAGCTCCTCGGCCGGCTCATTGGCGCCTTGCTGCGGGTCGTAGAGGCGTGGCCAGTTCTCCCTCAGCTGGTCGCGGCCGTGCTGGATCGCATAGATCCTGCCCTCGGGATCGAAGGCGATGCCCTCGCCGTTGCGGAGGCCGGTGACGAAACGTTCGGCCGGCGAGAACCGCTGGCCCGTCCGATTGGCGTCATAGCGCCAGATGCCCGCCCGCGTCTCCAGCTCGGTGCAGGGCCGCAGCCCGGGCGAGTTGGGCATGCGATTCTGGACCTGGCAGGAGTTCGTGGCGGAGGCGAGGTCCACATACAGGTTGCCCTGCGCGTCGATGGCGAAGGGGTGCATGGGATGGTCGCCGGTGAGCGGCAGCCCGGAGACGATGACGTCCGGGGTCCCGGTCGGCGTGATCTCGCCCGCGGGCAGGGAATAGCGCACGATGCGGTCATTCGTCTCCGCGTAGAGCGCGCCGTTGTGGAGCGTGATGCCCGTGCCGCCGGCGTTGCCGCTCTCCACGCCCGGACCGAAGCGGCGGACGACCTCGGCCCGTCCGTCGCCGTTGGTATCCTGCAGCGCCACCAGGAAGCCGCCAGGAGGCGGCCGGTCGTTTCCGTAGTAGAGCCCGCTCCAGGTGTTGACGTAGACGACGCCGTTCGGCGCGACGACGAGATGACGCGCGTGGCCGATGTTGTCCGCGAACACGGTCGCGCAGAATCCCGGCGCCAGCGTGATCCCGCCATTGTCCCCGGGGCAGGCGGGGGTGCTCGGTGCCGCCCCGCGTTGATCCTGCGCCCGCAAGGGCGATGCGGAGGCCAGCAGGATACCGATGGCGCCGACGCCCGCGGCCATAGCTGGCCGTCGCCTGCTTCGGCACGAAGTGTTCGATCTCGTGTTCAGTGCGTTTGCGGTCAAGGCGTACGCTCCTCGTTGGCGGACCATCGAGCTGCACAGGGCAGCCGGTGAATCAGACTTGCCGCCCTGCCGTCGCGTTCACGA
>DASQVL010000382.1:0-15244 GCA_035640795.1 Crenalkalicoccus sp.
CGCCGCGCCCTCTCCGCCCGGCCGCGCTTGCCCTCTTGCTGGCGGCCTGCACGGGCGCCGCGCCGGACTGCTCAGGCCTGCCCGGCCGGCCGATGCTGGTGGCGACGCTGTTCATGGGCCGCGAGGTGCCGGGCCGCCCGCCCGTGGCGCGTCCGGAATGGGATGCCTTCGCGGATGACGTGGTGGCACGCCGGTTCCCGGACGGCTTCACCCTGCTGGAGGGCAGCGGACGCTGGCGCGACCCGGCGACCGGCCGGGTGGCGGCGGAGGACAGCTTCGTGCTCCTCATCGCCGCGCCGCCCGGGCCGGCGACGCGGGCCGGGCTGGAGGCGGTCGCCGCGGCCTACCGGGAGCGCTTCCGGCAGAAATCGGTGGGTCTGATCACGACGCCGGCCTGCGGCACCTTTTAGCCCGCGATCGCCCTGAGGGCGCACGCCGAAGCCGGGCGCACCAGGGCGTGATACCGCCCGATTGATCCTGACTTGCGCCCTGCGAAGCAGGCTGAGCGGCCGAAGGCGGCGCCGGCGCCTGACGGCGTTTGTGCGTCTACACAAACGCGCACCGGTATGAAACGGCGGCCGGCGCAAGGCTGGACCCGTAGCGGGCCGATTCCGGTGCGAGTGAGGCGGGCCTGGTGCATCCGGCCTCCCCGCCGGGCATGATGGCACGTGCAGCGCGAAGGCCCTCGTAATGCCGTCTGCACGGAAACGCCAAGGAACCACGCCATGCGCACGCGCCTTGCGGCGGCCCTGCTCGCCATGAGCATCGCACCCGCCTCCGCCGACCCGCCGCCCCTGGCCCTCGCCCGCTGGGGCAGCTTTCATGTCGGCGGCAGGGAAGTCGTCGTCAGCGGTCAGCCCGTGCGCGAGGTGCTGTTCACTCCCGGCGGCGTGCCCGCCCGGGTGGACCCGAACGGCACCTACCTGATGGGCGCGATGTACGCGCAGTACATGATCCCGGCCGAACAGCGCGGCGCCGCGCCACTGCTGCTCTGGCACGGCGGCGGCCTGACCGGCGTCACCTGGGAGACGACGCCGGACGGGCGGGAGGGCTGGCAGCACTTCTTCCTCCGCCGCGGCTGGCCCGTCTACGTCTCCGACGCGGTGGAGCGCGGCCGCGCCGGCTGGACCATGATCCCGGAGCAGACGGGCGGCCAGGCGGTGTATCTCACTCAAGACAACCCGTGGGAGCGGTTCCGCATCGGTGACGGGCCGGGCAGCTTCGCCCGCAACACGACGAATCCCGGCGTGCAATTCCCGATCGACCGCGAGAGCTACCTGAACTTCGTCCGCCAGGTGGTGCCACGCTTCACCACGACGGATGCGCTGACGCTGGAGGCCTATCTCGCGCTGCTCGACCGCGTCGGGCCCTCCGTGGTGCTGGCGCACAGCCAGGCCGGCCTGTTCGGCTGGCGCGCGGCGCAGGAGCGCCCCGACAAGGTCCGCGCGCTGGTGCTGGTGGAGCCCGCCGCGGTCGGCGACCCGGCCAAGGTCGCGGCGCTCAAGGGCATCCCCGTGCTGATGGTCTATGGCGACTTCATCGCCCAGGATGCGCGCTGGCCGGCGATCCGCGCCAACGGGGTGAAATTCGCGGAGGCGGTGCGCGCCGCGGGCGGCAGCGTGGATGTGGTGGACCTGCCGGAGCGCGGCATCCGCGGCAACAGCCACATGATGATGATGGACCGCAATTCCGACGAGGTCGCGGGCGTGATCCAGGACTGGCTGGCCGCGCGGGGCCTCTGGAAGTAGCGCCTGGAGCGGTTTCGCCCGTGCCATGCACCGCCGAAACCGCTCCGGCACTTGATCCTGACGCATTTTCCGCGGCGAAGAGCTGCACACTTCGCCTGGAAATGCTCCGGCTCAGCCGCCCCCGCTGCGCGGCGTCTGTGCGGGTGCGGGTGCGGGCGGTGGCGCGTGGCGGCGCGCCTGGCGCAGCTCGCCGCGCGACAGCACCCCATCACTGTTGGCGTCGAGGGAGCGGAACCAGGCCTCGGATGGCGCGCGAAGCTCCTCCTGCGTCAATCGGCCGTTGCGGTCGGCATCCATGCTGCGGAAGGCCGCGCCGTCATGCGGGCCGAGCTCCTGCGCCGTCACGCTGCCGTCGCGGTCGCGGTCGCGCTGGTCGAGCTGCTGGCGCAGCCATACCCAGAACTCGTCATGGGTGACCCGGTCGTCGTGATCCTGGTCGGCGAGCATCGGGTCGCCGCCGAACAGCCCGCCCGGGCTGTCCGGCCCGCCCCAGGGCGACCATTGCGCGCGGGCCGCGCCAGGGCATAGCCCGCAAAGGCCGGCGAGCGCCAGCAACGGCCAGATGCGCATCGGGGATACTCCGGCTCTCCGGCCCGCTCCGTGGTCCCGAAGGCACGCCGCGTCAACCGGCGCCCGCCTTCGGTGCGCACACCCGAAGCGATCGCGGGCTGGAGCAGATCGCGGACGGGCATCAACGCTCGGGAGCGTGGAGCTGCTCTAGCGGTAGCCGGGATCGTCCAGGTTCAGCAGCGGGAAGGCGCTGTGCACGCCGGGCGGTACGATGGGCGCGACCGGATGCAGGTAGCTGCCATCGAGATCAGCGAAGCGCGTGACGCCGAGCAGGCCGAGCACCTCGGTCAGTTCGAGCGTGAGTATCTGCAGCATGCGCGCGACCCCCGCCTCCCCCGCCGCGGCGAGGGCGTAGCAGTAGAGCCGGCCGAGGCCGACCAGCTCCGCGCCCAGCGCCACCGCCTTCACGATGTCCGTGCCGCGGCTGAAGCCGCCATCCACCCAGATGCGGGCGCGGCCGGCGACCGCCTTCACCACCTCCGGCAACACGGCGGCGGCGCCGCGGCCATGGTCGAGCTGCCTTCCGCCATGGTTGGAGACATAGACGATCTCCACGCCATGGCCGACCGCGATCTCCGCGTCCTCGGCGGTCGCGATGCCCTTCAGGGCGAGCGGGATGGAATGGCGGTCCTTGAAGCGCTTGACGTCGTCCCAGTTCAGCGCCGCCTGGAAGTGCTGGCCGGTGGCGCGCTGCCGCCAGGGCTTCACGAAGCGCTTGGCGATGTCGCGCTCGCGCCGGCTGTAGATGGCGGTGTCCACGGTCAGGCAGAAGGCGTCGTAGCCGGCGTCGGTGGCGCGGCGCACCGACTCGTCCACCCAGGCTGCGTCGCCGCGGACGTAGAGCTGGAAGATCCTGGGCCCGCTGCCCGCGGCCTCCGCCATCGGCTCCAGGCCGGGCAGCGAGACCGAGGAGACCATGATCGGCACGTCGTACGCCGCAGCCGCGCGCGCCGCCGGGGCGCCGCCCTCCGGGTCGAAATTCTCGAGGCCGCCGACGGGCGCGAGCATGACGGGCAGGCCGATGCGCCGGCCGAGGAAGGGCATGGAGAGATCGATCTTCGAGACGTCGCGCAGGACGCGCGGCCGGAAGGCGATGGCGTCCAGCGCCGCGCGGTTGCGCAGCATGGTCGTCTCGGTCTCCGTCGCGCCGACCAGGTAGTCCCAATTGCCGGCGCTCAGACGGCGCTTCGCCGCGCTGACGAGCTCGTGCAGCGTCTGGAACTCGCTCTCCGCATCCTCGGCCATGGTACCTCCCTCCCCTCGCCTCCTCAGCCGCTGAGGAAGCGCTGCGTCCAGTCCCGGTACTCGGCATCCCGCGTGGCGCGCGCCATCAGCCCCTTCTCCGGCAGGCCAGGGAGCTCGGCGGGCGGCGTGCCCTCGCGCAGCGCCTTCAGCGTCACGTAGACAGCCTGCGCCGCGGCCTGGATCGGCTGGTGGCCCTGCAGCGCGATGCGCACGCCGCGCGCGGCGAGGTAGGCGCGGTCGCGCAGCTCCGGGCTTTCCACGCCGCCCAGGATGATCGGCTTGGTGGCGACGGCGGTGACCGCGTCCAGCTCCGCCCGGCTGCGGATGCCCGTGAAGAAGAGCGCGTCCGCCGCGGTCGCGGTGTAGGCGCGGGTGCGCTCCACGGCATCGGCAAGGCCCGTCACGGCGACGGCGCCGGTGCGGGCGATGATGGCGAAGCCCGGATCGTCGCGCGCCGCGAGGGCGGCTTCCACCTTGCCGAGCCCTTCGGCAAGCGGCACCAGGGCGACGCGCGCCTCGCCGAAGGGGCGCGGCAGCACCGTGTCTTCCAGCGTCATGGCAGCGACGCCGGCGGCCTCAACCTCCTGCACCGTGCGCATGGCGTTCAGCGCGTTGCCGTAGCCATGGTCGGCATCCACCAGCAGCGGCAGGCGGCGGATGGCGCGGCAGATGCGGCGCGCCTGGTCGGCGAACTCCGTCAGGGTCAGCAGGATCAGGTCCGGCGCCCCGAGCACGGCGAGCGAGGCGGTGGAGCCCGCGAACATGCCGCATTCGAAGCCGAGATCCTCGGCGATGCGGGCGGAGACCGGATCGAAGACCGAGGCAGGGTGGAGGCAGGCCTCGCCCGCCAGGATGGCGCGGAAGGCGGCGCGTCGTTCAGCGATGCTGCTCATGGCCGGTGCAACACCACGGGGAGGCGGGTGAAGCTCCGGCGGCCGCGCTTGAAGCCGGCGAGGACCGGCGCGCATTCGCGGATGGCGGCAACCGGATCGGTCGCGTCCACCAGCACCAGGTCGGCGGGATTGCCCACCGCGATGCCGTAATCCCGCCGGCGCATCAGCCGTGCCGAGTTCGTGGTGAACATCGCATAGGTCTCCCGCAGCGCATCCGGCATGCCGTGCTGCACGACGGTGGCGTAGAGATTGGCCTGGCGCAACAGCTGGCCGTCGCCGAAGGGGGTGAAGGCGTTCAGGATGTTGTTGGAGGAGATCGAGCAGTTCACGCCGAGCCGCGCCAGGCGGTTGGCGTCCACCACGCTGCGTTCCACGCGATGGTCGCGCTCCCGCCCGCCCAGGTAGAGGTCGGTCGCGGGCAGCACGGTGAGCGAGACGCCGGCGCCCGCCATGCGGCGCGCCACCTCCTCGAAGCCTGGGGTCGGCATGGTGGAGAGCTTGGTGACATGGCCGATGGCAACGCGGCCGCCCCAGCCCTGCCTCTCCGTCAGCTCGCAGACCAGGAGCGTGTCCAGCTCCTCGGCCGAGGAGCCGCTGTCGAGGTGCATGTCGATATCGAAGTCGTAGCGCTTCGCCAGCTCGAACACGCGGCGGATCTGCGCGGCGCGGTCGGTATCGTAGTTCGGCGCGGCGCCGACCACCGTGGCACCCGATTCGAGCGCGGCGACCATCAGCTCGTCCGTGCCCGGATTGTTGGTCAGCCCCTCCTGCGGCATGACGCAGATCTCGATGTCGATGGCCCAGGCATATTCGGCGATCAGCGCCTTCACGCCTTCGAGGCCACGCAGCCCGACCTTGGGGTCCACCTCGGCATGGGTGCGCATCAGCGTGGTGCCGTGGCCGATGCATTTCTCCAGCGTGCGGCGGGCGCGGGCGGTGACGTCCTCCACGCTGAAACTGTGCTTGATCGCGCTGGTGCGCTCCATGGCGCGGTGCGGGAAGCGCGCCGTCTCGCACTCGCAGCGGTCGATGGTGCAGGTCTTGTCCAGGTGGATATGCGTCTCGACGAAGCCGGGCGAGAGCAGGCGGCCACCGCATTCCACCACCTCGGCCGCCTCGGCGGCGAGGTCGGGACCGATCGCGGCGATGCGCCCGCCGCTGACGCCGAGCTGCACCGGCGGGTCCTCCGGCCGCGCATCAGGCAGGCGGGCGCCGCGGAACAGCAGGTCGAAGGCCATCGTCACTCCTCGAGCGCGGCGAGCGCCTCGGCGACCGCCACGCGGCCCGCCTCGGAGAGCGGGGGTTGCGGAGGCAGCGGGTCGCCCACCGGGAAGCCCTGCAGCTGCAGCGCGCCCTTGATGCAGGCGGCCAGCGAATGTGCGGCGAAGAGCTCGTTCACCCGCCACAGCACCCGCTGCAGCGCCATCGCCTGGTCCCAGTGCCCGGCGCGGCAGAGCTCATAGAGCCGCACGCTCTGGCGCGGGATGGCGCAGGCCGGCCCCGCCATCCAGCCGACGCCGCCGAGCAGCATGACGGCGGCCGGGATGTGCGCGGAGGCGGCGAAGACGGCGATCCGCCCCTCCGTCCGGTTCAGGATGGAGAGCAGCCTTCCGGTGTTGGTCGAGGCGTCCTTCACGTAGCCGATGCGCGGGTGGCGGGACAGCGCCTCGATCGCTGGCAGGGAGAGGTCGCTGCGCTGGAAGTTCGGGTTGGTGTAGAGCACGACCGGACGGTCGGTGGCGTCGGCCACGGCGCGGAAATACTCGATCACGCCCTGCTCCGGGACGGGGAAATAGGCTTCGAGGATCGCCAGGATGCCGTCAGCGCCGATGGCGGACCATTCGCGCGCCTGGCGCACTGCCTCGACCGTCGTGGTCGCGGCGAGGCCGGCGACGACAGGCACGCGGCCACGCGCCTGGTCCACCACCACCTCGACGATCCGGCGCCGCTGCGCCGCGTCCAGATAGGCGAACTCCCCGGTGCTGCCGAGCGGCGTGAGGCCGTGCACCCCGCTTCCGATCAGGTGCTCCACCAGGTCGCGCAGCACGCTCTCCAGCACCGCGCCATCCGGCCCGATGGGCGAGACGAGATAGGGGAAGACGCCGCGGAAGCCGCTCATGCGCGCGAGCCTAGCGCGGTGGGGGGCGCGGTCCAGCCCCGGCCTTGCGTGAAGGCCAACGACCGGCGGAGACTGGCGGAAAACCAGGGGATCGGGTGATGGCGGGTCGGGTGGTTCTGGTCACCGGCGCACAGCAGGGCATCGGCGCGGCCTGCGCCCTCGCCTTCGCCGCTGCGGGCTGCGACGTGGCGGTGAACTGGCTGGACGACCGCCCCGCGGCGGAGCGGGTGGCGGAGGGGGTGCGTGCGGCCGGGCGCCGCGCCGCTCTGGTGCAGGGCGATATCGGCACGGCGGCGGGCTGCGCCGCGATCGTGGACGGGGCGCTCGCCGCCCTCGGCCGGCTCGAGGTGCTGGTGAACAATGCCGGCATATTCCCCCGCGCCGCCTTCCTGGACATGACGGAAGCCGAGTGGGACCGCGTGCTGGCGGTGAACCTGAAGGGCAGCGCCTTCTGCGCCCAGGCAGCGGCGCGGGCCATGGTGGCGGCCGGGCATGGCGGGGCGGTGGTGAACCTCTGCTCCTCCGCGGTGCGCGGCACGCCGGTCGGCGTGCATTACAGCGCGAGCAAGAACGGCGTCATCGGCATCACCCGGTCCATGGCACTGGCCCTCGCCCCGCATGGCATCCGGGTGAACGCCATCGCGCCCGGAACGACGGATACCGCGCAGCCCCGCTACGGCAATACGGAGGAGGAACTTGCCGCCTTTGCACGCAGCCTGCCCATCCCACGCCTCGGCCGGCCGGAGGAGGTCGCGGAGCTCGCAGTGTTCCTGGCCTCCGAGAAGGCAGCCTGGGTGACGGGCCAGGTCTGGCACGTCAATGGCGGCGTCTACATGCCCTGAGGGAGACGAGAGTGCAGACCCCGATCCCGCTGCGCGAGCCGGCCTGGCTACGCGAGTTCAAGGCCTTCCTCATGCAAGGCAGCGTGGTGGACCTGGCCGTCGGCATGGTCGTCGGCGCGGCCTTCACCAGCATCGTGACCTCGCTGGTCGAGGACGTCATCAATCCCGCCATCGGCCTGCTGATCGGTGGCATCGACTTCTCGAACCTCTTCGTGGTGCTGAGCGGGGAGCGGCGGCCCTCGCTGGAGGCGACGCGGAACGGCGGCGCGGCGGTGCTCGCGATCGGCAGGTTCATCAACGCGATCATCAAGTTCCTGATCGTCTCCTTCGCCGTGTTCTGGGTGGTGAAGGTGCTGTCGCGGCTGCGGCTGGACGAGATCGGCAGAGCCGCGGCGGTGCCGACGCGGACCGAGCTGCTGCTGACGGAGATCCGGGACGAATTGCGGGCGCGGCCGCCGGGATAGAGCAGGGTGCTATTCCAGCAGCGCCTCCCGCAGCGCCGCCAGGCCGCGCGCATCGAGGCCGAGCCCGTATTCCAGGAAGTCCCGCTCCGTCCCGTAGGGCGCAATGGCCGCGTCCAATGCCTCCTCCAGCAGCGCGGGATGCGCCGCGTAGAGCGCCTCCGCGAGCGGCGCCGGCGTGCCCGCCGGCAGCGCATAGTCGCGCGCCCAAAGCCGCTCCGTCGCCACGTAATCCGCCAGGAGCACCTCCCGCTCCGCCCCCAGCGCCAGCAGCAGCAGCGCGGCGCCGAAGCCGGTGCGGTCCTTCCCTGCCGAGCAGTGGAACAGCAGCGCCTGCCGCGCCGGCTCGGCGGCCAGCGCAATCACGCGGCGGTAGTGCGGCAGCCAGGTGGTGCCGTAGTCGAGATAGGCGCGGCGCAGCAGCAGCACCACGTCCTCCCCGGTCGAGGCCTCGCGCGCCAGCAGGTCGCGCAGCGAGGCGCCGACCGTGGGTTCGATCGGCAGCGCGATGCGCTCCACCTCCGGCGGCAGGCGGGATGGCGCGCGCGCCGCCTCATGCTCGCCGCGCAGGTCGCAGACGGTGCGGAGGCCGAGCGCCGCGAGGCGCGCGACATCGGCCACGGTCAGCCGCGCCAGCGTCGCCGCGCGGAAGACGCAGCCCGCGCGCACGCGCCGCCCGCCCGCCGCCGGCCAGCCGCCGAGGTCGCGCAGGTTGGAGCCGCCCTCGAGCGGGATGGCGCGCGGCAGCGCGGTCTCGTCCATGGCGTCCCGTCCTCGCGGCGATCCCTGCGCCTCCAGTGTGCCGATTCCGAAGTTCGCCGCCAGTGCGGCGCCAGCGAACGTCGCCGGCAGGATGCTAGCGGAAACCCGAGCGCGAGGCACGCCGAGACTTGACGGCGCGCCGCTCCGGTGTCGAGCATCGCGGATCACGCGGAGACCGCAGCCACATGCCCTCTTCGTCGCTGTTCGACCTGACCGGCAAGGTCGCGATCGTCACCGGCGCCTCGCGCGGGATCGGCCGCGCCATCGCCGAGCGGATGGCCGAGCATGGCGCGAAGGTCGTGATTTCCTCGCGCAAGCTCGATGCCTGCCAGGCGGTGGTGGAGGCGATCCAGGCCCGGGGCGGCGAGGCCTTCGCGCAGGCCTGCAACATCGGCCGGAAGGAGGAGCTGCAGGCGCTGGTGGACGCCACGCTCGCGCGCTGGGGCGGCGTGGACGTGCTGGTCTGCAACGCCGCCATCAACCCGTACTTCGGGCCGGGGGCGGGCATCCCGGACGAGGTGTTTGACAAGATGATGGCGACGAACGTGAAATCGAACATGTGGCTTGCCCATATGTGCGTCCCGTCCATGCGGTCGCGCGGCGGCGGCGCGATCATCATCATCTCCTCGATCGGCGGCTATCGCGGCTCTACCCATCTTGGCGCCTATGCCATCACCAAGGCGGCGGACCTGCAGCTTGCCCGCAACCTCGCCGTGGAATGGGGGCCGGCGAACATCCGGGTGAACTGCATCTCGCCTGGGCTGGTGCGCACGGAATTCGCCCGCGCGCTGTGGGAGAACCCGGAGATCTACCGGAAGCGGACGCGCGACACGCCGCTGAAGCGGATCGGCGAGCCGGACGAGATCGCGGGAGCGGCGGTGTTCCTGGCGGCGCCGGCGGGCAGCTTCATGACCGGGCAGAGCATCGTCATCGATGGCGGCGTGCTGGCCGGCAGCCCGGTGGTGCCCGATGAGGACTAACGTGGCACCGGATTTGCAGGGCCCTCTGTGGCGAGCACCGCGGTCGTGAAGGGCGAAGTGCGGCGGTACATGTCACCGGCCGGACCACCACGGCCCTGACACGTCCCACTGCCGACCGCGGCCCGCCAAGCAACCGCAAGGAGCGCAGGAATGTACTCCGGCGCGGAACAGTATCGCGCAAGTCCCAATCTGCCCGGCGCGCGGCAGAAGGCGCCCCGGTTACCGCGCGTTACAGGCGCCGGACGGGGCCGGCCGGGGCCTGGATCGCGGACCGGCCGCCCCGGACCACTCCAGGACCGGCATTCTACAGGGTAGCACGCTACGGCAGCAATAAAAGTTTACCGCAGACTCCGTGAGCAGACCCCATCTTATTGGCGTTGCCGGACCATCGGACCAAAGGGCAGCGCGCTTCAGGGGGCGGCCGTATGACCAGCATCCAGGACATCGTCGAGAGCTACACCCGCGGCTACGAGGCGCGGCGCGAGACGGACCTGTCCCTGACCGAGTTCCTCGAAGAATGCCGCACCGATCCGGGGTGCTACGCCTCGGCGCCCGAGCGCATCCTGAAAGCCATCGGCGAGCCGGAGGTGGTGGATACCGCGAAGGATTCGCGCCTCGGCCGGATCTTCCTGAACCGCACCATCCGTGTCTACCCGGCCTTCTCCGAGTTCTTCGGCATGGAGGAGACGATCGAGCGGATCGTCGGATTCTTCCGCCACGCCGCGCAGGGACTCGAGGAGCGGAAGCAGATCCTCTACCTGCTCGGGCCGGTGGGCGGCGGCAAGTCCTCCCTCGCCGAGCGCCTCAAGGCGCTGATGGAGGCCGAGCCGATCTATGTGCTGCGTGCCGGCGACCAGCTCTCCCCTGTCTTCGAGAGCCCGCTCGGCCTGTTCGACCCGGAGCGACTCGGCCCGGTGCTGGAGGACCGGTACGGCATCCCGCGCCGGCGCCTCTCCGGACTTATGAGCCCCTGGTGCCTGAAGCGGCTGGACGAGTTCGGCGGCGACATATCGAAATTCCGGGTGGCGCGCCTCCGCCCGTCCCGCATCCGCCAGATCGCGGTCTCCAAGACCGAGCCGGGGGACGAGAACAACCAGGACATCTCCTCGCTGGTCGGCAAGGTGGACATCCGCAAGCTGGAGGTATTCCCGCAGAACGATCCGGATGCCTACAGCTTCTCCGGCGGGCTGAATCGCGCGAACCAGGGCATCCTCGAATTCGTCGAGATGTTCAAGGCGCCGATCAAGATGCTGCACCCCCTGCTGACCGCGACGCAGGAGGGCAACTACATCGGGACCGAGAACATCGGCGCCATCCCGTTCGGTGGCATCATCATGGCCCACTCCAACGAGGCGGAGTGGCAGAGCTTCAAGAACAACAAGAACAACGAAGCCTTCATCGACCGCATCTATGTCATAAAGGTGCCCTACTGCCTGCGCGTCACCGAGGAGATCAAGATCTACGAGAAGCTGGTGCGCGGCAGCGAACTCGCGGCGAGCCCCTGTGCCCCGGCCACGCTCGAAATGCTGGCGCGCTTCTCGGTCCTGACACGGCTCAAGAAGCACGAGAACTCCAATCTCTTCGCCAAGATGCGGGTCTATGACGGCGAGAGCCTGAAGGAGACCGATCCCCGGGCGAAGACCATCCAGGAATACCGCGACGCCGCCGGGCCCGATGAAGGCATGGACGGCGCCTCCACCCGATTCGCCTTCAAGGTGCTGGCGGCGACCTTCAACTACGACACGACGGAAATCGCCGCCGACCCGGTGCACCTGATGTACGTGCTGGAACAGGCGATCCGGCGGGAGCAATTCCCGGACGAGACCGAGAAGCGCTACCTGGAATTCATCAAGGCGGATCTCGCCCCTCGTTATGCCGAGTTCATCGGCAACGAGATCCAGAAGGCCTATCTGGAAAGCTACCACGATTACGGCCAGAATCTGTTCGACCGTTACGTCGCCTACGCCGACGCCTGGATCGAGGACCTGGACTACAAGGACCCCGATACCGGCCAGATGCTTTCACGGGAGACGCTGAACCAGGAGCTGACCAAGGTCGAGAAGCCGGCGGGTATCGCCAACCCCAAGGATTTCCGGAACGAGGTGGTGAAATTCGCCCTCCGCGCCCGCGCCAACCGCGGCGGCAGCAACCCATCCTGGACCAGCTACGAGAAGATCCGGGAGGTGATCGAACGGCGCATGTTCAGCCAGGTGGAGGACCTGCTGCCGGTGATCTCCTTCGGTTCGAAGAAGGACGGCGAGACCGAGAAAAAGCACACCGAATTCGTCAGCCGCATGGTGGCGCGGGCCTATACGGAACGCCAAGTTCGGCGCCTCGTAGAGTGGTATATGCGGGGCAAGCAGTCCGGCTGACCCGCTCGGAGAGCCCATGCAGATTCTCGACCGCCGCCTAACGCCCCGCGGAAGGAGCCTGCCGAACCGGCAGCGTTTCCTGCGCCGCGCCAAGGCCCTGGTGCAGGAGGCGGTGCGGGAGGCCTCGGCCCGCCGCGACATCCGCAACGCGGATGCCGGGGGGGAGGTCAGCATCCCCCTGCACGGCATCCGCGAGCCCTCCTTCCACCTCGGCCAGGGCGGGCGGCGCGACCACGTGCTGCCCGGCAACAAGGAGTACCGGGAGGGCGACGAGATCCCGCGCCCGCCGGGCGGCGAGGGCGGCGGCGGCAGCGAAGGCAGCCCGGACGGCAGCGGGGAGGACAGCTTCCGCTTCGTCCTTTCCCGGGAGGAGTTCCTCGACCTCTTCCTTGACGACCTCGAACTGCCGGACCTCGCCAAGCGGCGGCTGGTGGAGGGCGCCGACCCGGCCTGGCAGCGCGCCGGCTACCAGTCCAGCGGCTCGCCCGCCAACCTCGCCCTTGGCCGCACCATGCGGAACAGCCTGACGCGGCGCATCGCGCTGCGCCGGCCGAAGCCGGAGGCGGTCGAGGCCCTGCAGCAGGAGATTGCCGAGCTGGAGGAGGCGGGCGACCCGGAAGACCGCCTGCCGGCGCTGCGCGAGGAGCTCGAGCGCCAGCTTCGCCGCAGCCAGCGCATTCCCTACATCGACCCGATCGACGTCCGCTACCGGCGCTTCGAGCCGGTGCCGCGCCCGGTCGCCCAGGCGGTGATGTTCTGCCTGATGGACGTCTCCGGCTCGATGACCGAGGACATGAAGGACCTGGCGAAGCGCTTCTACACCCTGCTCTACATATTCCTGCAGCGCCGCTACAAGCACGTGGAGATCGTCTTCATCCGCCACACCCATGAGGCCGCGGAGGTGGATGAGCAGACCTTCTTCCACAGCCGGGAGACCGGCGGCACGCTGGTCTCCACCGCGCTCGAGGAGATGCGCAAGGTGGTCGTCGACCGCTACCCGCCGGCCGAGTGGAACATCTACGCGGCGCAGGCCTCGGACGGCGACAACGCGGCGGGGGACAGCCAGAAGACGGCGCGCCTGCTGCTCGACGTCATCCTGCCGGCCTGCCAGTACTACGCCTATATCGAGGTCGGACGGGAGGGAGAGCACGGCATGCCGGGCTTCCCGCGCGGCCCGACCGACCTCTGGCGCACCTATGAGCAGCTGGTCGCCGCCGGCGCGCCGATGGCGATGAAGAAGGTGCGGCACCGGCGGGAGATCTTCCCGGTGTTCCGCGAGCTCTTCGCCAAGCGCGCCGCGGGAGAGGAGGCGCGGGCATGAGCCTCGACCTGGTCTCCGGCCCCCTGCTCTGGGAGGGCGCCGACTGGGATTTCAGCACGCTGCGCCGCATCCATGACGGCATCGAGGAGGTGGCGCTCGGCGAGCTCGGCCTCGAAATCTACCCGAACCGGATCGAGGTGATCAGCGCCGAGCAGATGCTCGACGCCTATGCCTCCACCGGGCTGCCGCTGTTCTATCGGCACTGGTCCTTCGGCAAGCACTTCGCGCACCACGAGGCGATGTATCGCAGGGGGCTGCGCGGCCTGGCCTATGAGATCGTCATCAACTCCAACCCGTGCCTCTCCTACGTGATGGAGGAGAACACGGCGACCATGCAGGCGCTGGTCATCGCCCACGCCGCCTTCGGCCACAACCACTTCTTCCGCAACAACCGGCTGTTCCGCGACTGGACGGACGCCGGCGGCATCCTGGACTATCTGGAATTCGCCCGCGGCTACGTGGCGAAGTGCGAGGAACGGCACGGCGAGCTGGCCGTGGAGCGCCTGCTCGATTCGGCGCACGCCCTCATGACGCATGGCGTGTTCCGCCACCGCATCCGCGCCGTGGACCTGAAGCGGGAGGAGCAGCGGGAGCGCGAGCGGCAGGCCTATCACGAGCAGGTCTACGACGTGCTGTGGAGCACCCTGCCGGGGCGCGAGGCCGCGAAGCCCGCGCGCGGGGAGGAGGAGCGGCGCCGCGCCCTGATGCAGCTGCCGCAGGAGAACCTGCTGTATTTCCTGGAGAAGACCGCCCCCCGCCTGCAGCCCTGGCAGCGCGAGCTGATCCGCATCGTGCGCCAGATCGCGCAGTACTTCCACCCGCAGCGCCAGACCAAGGTGATGAATGAGGGCTGCGCCACCTGGACGCACCACCGCATCCTGACCCGCCTGCACGAGCAGGGCCGCATCACGGATGGCGCGCTGCTGGAGATCCTGCACTCCCATAGCAGCGTCATCCTGCAGCCGGACTTCGACGACCGCCGCTACGGCGGCATCAACCCCTATGCTCTCGGCTTCGCCATGATGCGCGACATCGAGCGCATCGCGACCGACCCGACCGACGAGGACCGCGCCTGGTTCCCCGATTTCGCCGGCTGCGGCGACGCCGTCCCCGTGCTGCGCCACGCCTGGGCGGAGTTCCGGGACGAGAGCTTCATCCTGCAATTCCTGAGCCCGCGCCTGATGCGGGATCTCCGTCTGTTCCATATCCTGGACGACGCCTCCCAGCCCGTCATGCGGGTGGACGCGATCCATGACGAGGCGGGCTACCGTCGCGTGCGCCGGGCGCTGGCCCGGCAATACGACCCGGCCTGGATGGATGCCGACATCCAGGTGGTGGATGTGGACCTCTCCGGCGACCGGAAGCTGATCCTGGAGCATCGCGTGAATGCCGGGCGGCTGCTGGACGAGCAGGAGGCGCGCCAGGTGCTGCGGCATCTGGCCAGCCTCTGGACCTATGACGTGCTGCTGCAGGAGGTGGACCCGGCCTCCGGCGCCGTGCTGAAGCAGCACGCCGTGGCGCCCCCGCGCAGCCCCTAGTGTCCTGCAGTGTCCTGCCCGCGAAGTTCGCTGCTTCAGCAGCGAACGGAGCGGACCAGCAGGCCACTGAAAGCAAAGGCCAGTGTTAAACAAAGGCCAATGTCCCGATCCGAAGGGCGCCGTACTGGCGGCGGACTTCGGAATCGGGACGTTGGAGCAGATCGCCGTAGGGCGGCATCGCCCGGAGGCTGAATCTGCTCTGCAAACAACGAGATGGAGCATTTGCCGTGAACGCATGTGAACGGAAAATGCCCTGACCTCCTGTCGGCCTGCACAGACAGCCCGACAAAGGCCAACCGCTGGCGCCGAGGCCGGCAGCGGCCCAAGATCCGGCGCACAATCTCCGGGAGCGACGCCCCATGTCCTCGACAACCACGCAACCCGCCGCCCTGG
>DASQVL010000383.1:0-3396 GCA_035640795.1 Crenalkalicoccus sp.
AGCCGGCCATGCGCCGCGATGCCCTCCGCCTCCAGCGCGGCGCGGGCGGCGGCGTCGGGCGGCCGCGTCTCGATCCCCGCGACGCCGAGCGCGTCAACCGCCATCGCCCCGCCGCCGCCCGTCCCGGTCACGACGCCGAGGGCACGATGCGCGCGCGCCGGTGGCCTGCGGCCGATCATCAGCGGCGGCAGTTCCAGCAGCGCCTCCAGCACCGTGACGCGGGCGATGCCATGGGCGCGGAAGAAGGCTTCGGCCGCCGCATCGGCGCCGGCGAGCGCGCCGGTATGCGTCGAGGCGAGCTCCGCGCCGAAGCGGCTGCGGCCGAGCTTGTAGGCGATGACCGGCTTGCCCGCCGCATGTGCCCGGCGCGCGAGTTCGGCGTAGTGCGCCGGTGCGCGGATCGCCTCCAGGAAGAGCAGGATGGCGTCCACCTGCGGGTCGTCCACCAGCAGCGCCGCGACCTCGCCCGCCGTCAGGTCGGCCTCGTTCCCCGTGCCAACCAGGTGGGAGAAGCGGAGGCCGCGCGCCGCGCCGCGCGTCAGCAGCGCGCCCATGACGGAGCCCGACTGGGAGACGAGAGCAAGCCGCCCGGGCGCGAGCGCCGCCTCCTCCAGCACCGCGTTCACGCTGCACGCCATGCGGGCATGGGTGGCGACGATGCCCATGGAGTTCGGGCCGAGCAGGCGAAGCCCCGCCGCGCGGGCCAGCGCCACGACGCGCTCCTGCCGCGCGCGGCCTTCCGATCCGGCCTCGGCGAAGCCGTCGGCCAGGATGCAGGCGGCGGGGATGCGCTTCGCCGCGACCTCGGCCACCGCCTGCTCGACGCCCGCGGTGCCGAGCAGGATGTAGGCGAGGTCCACCTCCCCCGGGATCGCGGCGACGGACGGCCAGGCGCGGGCGCCGAGCACCGTCGCCTCCCGCGGATGCACCGGCAGCACCTCGCCGGCGAAGCCGTGCTTCGCAAGGAAGCGCTGCGCCCGCGCGGTGACCCGCCCGGCATCCGAGGACGCGCCGATGAGGGCGATGCGCCGCGGCGCGAAGAGCGCGCGGGCGAGATCGGTCACGGGCGGCCTACAGCGGATCCCAGCTGAACACGTCGCCCGAGCGCTCGAGCGGCACGAGGGAGGAGCGGAAGGCCGGCAGCGCGTGCTCGGCGATCGCCTCCGGCGTCCAGCCCTCTTCCCGGTGGACGGAGCGGATGGGCCGGTTCTGGCTGAACAGGAAGAGCTCATGCATCCGCGGCGCGAAGATCTGGCCGGTCACCTCCTTCGCCGCGTCGGAGGCGAGGAAGACGGCGAGCGGCGCGTTCTTCTCCGGCCCCATGCGCATGATCTTCTCGACGCGGGCCTTCTGCTCGGGCGTCTCGGCGGGGATGGAGCTCGTCATGCGCGACCACGCGAAGGGGGCGATGCAGTTGGAGCGCACATTGTAGCGCTTCATGTCGAGCGCGATGGATTTGGAAAGCGCGGCGATGCCGAGCTTGGCGGCCGAGTAGTTCGCCTGGCCGAAATTGCCGATCAGGCCGGAGGTCGAGGTCATGTGGACATAGGCGCCGCTTTCCTGCTTGCGGAAATGCGTCGCCGCCTGGCGGGAGACGTAGAAGCTGCCGTTCAGGTGGACGTTGATGACGGCGTCCCACTCCTCCGGCGTCATGCGGTGGAAGATCTGGTCGCGCAGGATGCCGGCGTTGTTCACCACGATGTCCACGCGGCCGAAATGGTCGAGCGCGGCCTGCACGATGCGCCCGGCGCTCTCCCAGCCCGCGACGCTGTCCGTGCTGATCTCCGCCTGGCCGCCGCGCTGTTCGATGATCTGCTTGGTCTGCTGGGCGGGGGTCGCCGACTGGCCCTCGCCGGTGAGGCTGGCACCGACATCGTTGATGATGACCTTGGCGCCGGCCAGCGCCATGGCTACCGCGATTTCCCGCCCGATGCCGCCGCCCGAGCCGGTGACGATCGCAACCTTGCCGTCCAGCATGCCCATCCTGGCGTTCCTTCTCCCTGGCCTCGCCCGGCACGGTAGCCGCGCCGGCCGGGGCCGGGAAGCCGGGCCGCGCCGGAGGGACTACAGCCAGCGCAGCGCGACCACGCCGAGCACGGCGGCGGCCAGCGCGCCGGTGGTCACCAGGGTCAGCCGCCGCTCGATGAAGTCGCGCACGCTCTCCCCGTAGCGGCGCAGCAGCAGGGCGAGCAGGAAGAAGCGCGCGCCGCGCGTCGCCAGGCTGGCCAGCAGGAAGATGCCGAAATCGAAATGCGCGGCGCCGGAGGCGATGGTGACGATCTTGTAGGGGATCGGCGTGAGCCCCTTCACCAGGATCAGCGCGGCGCCCCAGCGCGCATACCAGGATTCGAAAGTGGTCAGCGCGTCCGCCTGGCCGTAGGCGGCGAGGATGGGGCGCGCCACCGCATCGAACAGCCAGTAGCCGATGGCGTAGCCAAGGCAGCCGCCGGCGACCGAGGCCGCCGTGCAGACCAGCGCGTAGCGCAGCGCGCGGTCCGGCCGCGCCAGGCACATCGGCACCAGCAGCGCGTCCGGCGGCACGGGGAAGAAGCTCGCCTCGGCGAAGGCGGTGAGAGCGAGCCAGAACTCGGCCCGCGGCGAGGCGGCGAGCCCGATCAGTCGGTCGTAGAGGGTGCGCAGCATGCGCGCCGCTTTGCACGTCTCCGGCCGCGGCGCAACCAAGCGGAGCGCGAGCGCGGAATCCGCCTGCCGCGCCGCGTCCCTTGGCGCTAGATGGACGGGATGGTGAAGGAGAAGTCCCGCATGCGGCTCCGCGCCCCGTTGATTGCGCTGCTGCTCGCCCTGCCGATCTCCGCGGCGCCCGATGCCGGGGCGCAGCAGCGCGAGCCGCCGCATGCCTGGATCTTCGGCGAATGGACGGGCGGGCAGTTCCCGGCGAGCGACACCACCGGGCCGGCCTGCTTCGGCAGCCCGACCGTGATCTTCCTGCGCGATGTCGTGATGCGCTCCACCCCGCTTGACGTCGCGTTTCGGCAACGGCTGATCGAGACGGTGGCGGCCGTGCCGAACGGGCTGGAGTTCCGCTTCACGCCGCCGACACCGCTGCTGACGCCGCTGGGGCCGCGGGTGCCCGAGGATGCGGGCTTCGGCTGCGATTCGCCGAACGCGCTGCATGTGGAGCGGCGCGGGCCGGATGAGATCGTGTTTCCGAACTGCCGGGATTTCCCGTCGCCGCTGAAGCGGTGTGTGCCGAAGTAGGTTATACCGGTATGCGTTTGTGTTGACACACAAACGCCCTTGTAAGTCTCGGTCATCCGCGCCGGCCTGCGATAAGCTGGGTGGCGCGGTGGCGGAGGGGAGGCCGGTTCGCCCTGGGGCGCGCAAGCCCGTGTCTGAGCTTGGTTCCCCCTCCGCCGTTCCAGCGAACCCGAACAG
>DASQVL010000384.1:0-4222 GCA_035640795.1 Crenalkalicoccus sp.
GCGCTGTGCCCGAGCGGGCCGCTCTTCGAGAAGACGATGAGCAACCTGCAGGAGGCGGCGGCGCGCGGCGGGCGGATCATGGCCTTCACCGATGCCGCGGGGGTGGCCCCGCTTTCGCGCTTCGCCGAGCGGGTGATCGAGCTGCCGCAGGTGGAGCCCTTCGCGGCGCCGGTGCTGCACGCAATTCCGGTGCAGCTGCTGGCCTATCACGTGGCGGTGCTGAAGGGCACGGATGTGGACCAGCCGCGGAACCTGGCGAAGAGCGTGACGGTGGAGTGAGTCGGGCTGGCCGGGAGTCTTCCAGGCGGACCCGGGCAAGCGCCAAGGAGAAAGGATCAAAAAAAGGATGGAGGGGGTCTTGGAGAGGAAGTTCCCTTCCTCCCCCAAGGGCAACCCACGCCCCGCTCAGCCCGGCTGCGGCGCCTCGCCCGGCCGCGCCCCGCGACGGTGCGGCTGCGGCAACTCATCCTTCGTGATCACGCCGTCGCCGTTCACATCGAAGGCGCGGAAGCGCGCCTCGGCGAAGGGCCGGATCTCATCCAGCGTCACCGCGCCGTCGCGGTTCGCGTCGAGGCCGCGGAAGATCATCCCGACGACCTCGTCGCGCCGGTCCGTCGCGTCCTGCCGGGGCGGCCGGCTGCGGCCGTCCATCAGGCCGCGCGCCGCCTCCATCTCGGCGAGGGAGAGCGCGCCGTTGTGATCGGTGTCGGCGGCCTTGAAGCGCTCCTGCACCCAGGCCCAGGCCTCGTCCCAGGTGATCTTGCCGTCATGGTTGGCGTCCACCCGGTCGAACATCGCCTCCGGCCCCCGCGCGGCGCGGTCCTGGCGGGGCTGGGCGAGGGCGGGCGGGGCGGCGGCGAACAGGGCGCCGGCGAACAGGGCGCCGCCCAGCAGGAGGATGGTCATCTTGCGCATGGTCGAAACTCTCCGGATCGGCGTGAGGGGCCGCGACCGCACTCTGGCCGGATCATGTAACGGCCGGGTTGCGGCGCGCCCCGCGCCGGGTGAGGAAGGGTAACGCGGCCCGGTGGGTTCAGCCGCGCGGCGGCGTGCCCCCCTCCCCCAGATCCCACCAGAGGCCGGCGAAGCCGATCAGCCCCTCCCGCGCCGGGCCCGCCAGCAGATGCTCGTCCGGCCCGTGCTGCTTGCAGCCCGAATAGCTGTGCGGCACCCAGACCAGCGGCAGGCCGAGATGGTCCACGAAGACGTCCCCCGGCAGGCCGCCCGAGGAGTTGGGGATGACCTGCACCCGCTTGCCCAGGCTGCGCTCCAGGCTGGCCTGCGCCCAACGCACCCAGGGGTGGTCCGGCGCGGTGCGGCTCGCGGCCATGCGCACCCCGGCATTCTCGATGGCGACCATGGGGAAGCCCGCCTCGTCCAGGTGGCGGCGCAGCGCCGGGGCAAAGCTCGCCGGGTCGGTATCGACCGTGTAGCGGATCTGGCAGTGCGCGCGGGCGTCCGGCGCGACGGCGTTCACCGGGTTCTCCGGCCGGCCGCTCACCATGGCGAGGACGATCAGGCTGTTCCAGCCATAGAGCTTCTCGGCCGGGGTCAGGCCGGGCTCGCCCCAGCCCGGATCAATCGTGGCGGCCCCCTCCCCGCCCGCCACCCCGCAGCCCTGGAGAACGGCGCGGACCGCCGCGGGCACGCCGTTGCGGGGCAGCCAGTCCCGCACCAGCACCTTGCCGTCGCGGTCCATCATCGTCGCCAGCGCATGGGCGAGGAGGATGGCCGGGTCGCGGGTCAGGCCGCCCCAATGGCCGGAATGCACCCCGCCCTCGCGCAGCTTCACGACCAGGTCGAAGTGGAAGGTGCCGCGCGTGCCCGTCGCGATCGTCGGCACGGTGGGTGCGACGCGCGGCCCGTCGGAGGCGATCAGCGCATCGGCGGCGAGCAGGTCGCGCTGCGCCGCGACGAATTCGCGGAGGCCCTTCGAGCCGCGCTCCTCCGCCATCTCCAGCACGACCTTCACATTGGCGCCGAGGCGGCCGCCGCGCTCCTCCAGCACCGCCTCCAGCGCGGCGAGGTTCAGCGCGTGCTGGCCCTTGTTGTCGGCGGTGCCGCGGCCGTACCAGCGCTCGCCCTCCACGGTCATGCGCCAGGGGGAGAGCCCGGCGCGCCACTGCTCGTCCAGGCCGCGGACCGTGTCGCCATGTCCGTAGAGGAGAATGGTCGGGCGCGCCGGGTCCTCGATGCGGGCGGCGGTGAGGATGGGGCCGAAGCCGGGCTCCGGGTTCGGGTGGATGGCGACTTCGAAGCCCAGGCGGGCGAGCCAGGGGCGGATCGCCTCCTCCAGGTACTGCGTGAGGGCGGACTCGAAGCCCGGCTCCTGCGCCGTGGAGGGGATGGCGACGAGGCTGGCGAGCAGGTCGCGGAACCGCCCCTCGTCGAAACAGCGCGCCGCCCGCGCCAGGGCGCCGTCGCGTGTGCCCATCTTCCCCCTCCGCTCCTGCGCGGCCAAGGATGCGGGCGCGCCGCCGGGCCGTCCACCCCGGCGCTTGGAGCGGCTTGACCGTGCCCGTGCAGGGCGAAGCCGCTCCAGCTCTTGCATCCGGCGCATTTTCCGCGGCGAACCGCGCACACTTCGCCTGAAAATGCGCTCAGCCGCCGCCGAGGCTGCCCCGGACCAGCACCAGCCCCGACAGCGCCAGCAGGAAGAGGACAAGATAGTCGAAGCGCCGGTCGCTCAGCCGCCGATAGGCGCGGAAGCCGAGCCAGGAGCCGGCGAGCGTCCCCGGCAGGGCGCAGAGGGCGAGCAGGCCGAGCTCGGCCGTCAGCAGCCCCACCGCCGCATGGGCCAGCAGCGCGCCGCCGAGCACGGTCAGGTTGAAGGTCTGGAACAGGCCGCGGCGCCGGTCCCGGCCCCAGCCGCGCAGCGTGGCCCACATGGTCGGCAGCGGCCCGGAAAGCCCCGCAAACCCGCCGAGCACGCCGCCGCAGAAGCCGACCGCGGCATCGGCCGCGCGGCCGCCCCAGGCGATCCCGGCGCGGCCGCCGGCCAGCAGCATCCAGGCGGGGAAGGCGAGCAGCAGCAGGCCGGTCGCCAGGCGGAAGGACCCCCCATCCAGCCGGCCCAGCAGGGCGATGCCGACCGGCACGCCGAGCAGCCCGGCCAGCACCATCGGCCCGTCGCGCCGGGCCTCGACCGCGTGCCACACCGCCCGGATGGTCTGTGCCTGGGCGATGACCGAGCAGATCACGACGAGCGAGGCGGCGTGGGCCGGCGGCACGGCGTGCAGCCAGATGCCGAGCGCGGCGAGGCCGGTGCCGAAGCCGGCGAGGCCGGAGACGAAGCCCCCGGCGAGCGCACCGGCGGCGATGAGGAGGAGCGCGGTCAGCGACACCGGCGCCGCCGTCGGGCCCCCGCGGCCTGCGGGATGCGGCGATGCGCTCCCCTCACCCACGCTCCGCCTTCCACCGCAGGAAGGGCGCCAGTTCCGGCGTGCGCCGCGGCGCCTCGGCCGGGCCGGTCAGCCGCACCGCCACCTCCGGCGCGCCCGGCGCCGGCACCGTGGCGATGCGGAGATCGAGCGTCCCCCGCGCCAGGTCCAGGAAACCCGTCGCGCTCGCCGCCACGCCGCCCTCGGCCTGCAGCGCGGCCGCGGTCAGCGCCGCCCTTCCCTCGCTGAAGGCGGCCTCCACCGTCAACGCCTCGAAGGCGGTCGCGCCGCCGGAGAGCGCCTCGCGCAGCCCGGCCTCCGCCGCCTTCAGCTCGGCCTGGCCGGCCGCCGCCTGCACCGCCGGCAGATCCACCCCCACCAGCACGCCGTCGCGCACGGTGGCGGAGAGCGTGCCCTCCAGCGTCGCCCCCATCGCCGCCCAGCCATGGCCCGCCGCGTGCAGGTCGAGCGTGAGGCTGACGAGCCCGGCCGAGAGGTCGAGCGGCAGCCCGGTGAGCGGCCCCGCGATCGTCGCATCGGCCAGGCTTCCCGTGACGGCGAGGCGCGGCGGCTCCGCCGTGCCATCCAGCTGCAGCGCGCCGCCCAGCGTGCCGCCGGCGAGCCGCGCCTTCACCCCCTCCGCCTGCAGCGTGCCCTGCGCCAGGTGCAGCGTGGCCGAGAGGTCCTGCAGCTCCGTCCCGCCCAGCGGCTCGACCCGCGCCGCCTGCAGGACGAGCTCGGCATCCAGCAGGCCGAGCCGGTCGAGGCCGAGCGGCGCCTCCGCCCGCGGGTCCACCTCCGGCAGGGGCAGCCGCTCCGCGACGATCCGGCCCTCGAGCCGC
>DASQVL010000385.1:0-2578 GCA_035640795.1 Crenalkalicoccus sp.
CGGAAGGCCGCCCCTGGCCGGCCGACCACCGGCCGAATGACGGCGTGGTGGACACTGCCGGCCGCTTCTGGTTCGGCACGCTGCAGGTGGAGGAGCCTCGCCCGCCCGTTGGCGCATTGTGGCGCCGCGCGGCGGATGGGCGCATCGAGCATCTGGAGAAGGGCTACCGCGCGCCGAACGGCCCCGCCCTCTCCGCCGATGGCGCGCGCCTGGTGAACACGGACAGCCCCGACTGCGCGCTGTACGCATTCGCCGTCGATGCGGCGCCGCTCGTCCGGCGCCACTTCGCGCGGCTGGAGGTGCCGGGCGCGGTGCCGGACGGCATGGCGTGGGACGCCGAAGGCGGACTCTGGGTCGCTGCCAATGGCGGCGGCTGCGTGGTGCGCTTCGACGCCGCGGGCCAGGAAACGGCGCGGCTCGCCCTGCCGGCGCGGCAGGTCAGCGCCGTCGCCTTCGGGGGCCCCGGGCTACGCACCCTGTTCGCCACCACCGCGGGCGGCGCGGGATGCGCGGGGGAGGGGCCGGACGGCGCCGTGCTCGCCCTCGATCCGGGTGTGGCCGGCCTCGCGCCGCGTCGCCTCGCATGACCGCACCGCAGCAGGAGGGGAGCGGATGAGCATCACCGAGGCACCGCCGGCGCCGCGGCCTCGCGTCGTGGTCGTCACCGGCGCCAACGCAGGTGTGGGACGCGCCGTGTCGCGGGCCTTCGCGCGTCGCGGCTGGGCGCTCGGCCTGCTCGCACGCGGCGAGGACGCGCTGGAGGAGACGGTGCGGCAGATGCGCGCCGCTGGCGCGGCAGCGACTTTAGCCATCCCGACCGACACCGCCGAGGCCGGCGCCGTCCTCGCCGCCGCCGACCGCATCGCGCGCGAGTTCGGCCCCCCCGATGTCTGGGTGAACGACGCCATGGCGACGGTGTTCGGCCCGGTGCACGCGACGACGCCGGAGGAGTTCCGGCGCGTCACCGAGGTCACCTATCTCGGCTATGTGCACGGCACGCTCGCCGCGCTCCGCCACATGCGGCCGCGCAACCGCGGGACCATCGTGCAGGTGGGCTCCGCGCTCGCCTACCGCGCCATCCCGCTGCAGGCGCCCTATTGCGCGGCCAAATTCGCGATCCGCGGCTTCACCGACTCGCTGCGGTGCGAGCTGCGCCACGACCGCAGCCGCATCCGCCTGACCATGGTGCAACTGCCCGCGGTGAACACGCCGCAATTCGACTGGGCGCGCAGCCACATGCCGCGCCGCGCCCGCCCGATGGGCGCCATCCACCAGCCGGAGGCGGTGGCCGAGCAGATCTACCGCGCCGCCCTGCGCGCGCCGCGCGAGCTCTGGGTCGGCTGGCCGACGGTGCAGGCGATCCTCGGGACGATGCTGGCTCCCTCCATGCTCGACGGCATGATGGCGAGGACGGCCGTGGACGGGCAGATGACGGAGGAGCCGGAGCAGCCGGGGCGCCCGGACAACCTGCTTGCCCCCGTGCCCTGCTCGGAACGGCCCTGGCACCGCATGCATGGCCGCTTCGACTCCGAGGCGACGGACCGCGTGCCGGGCTTCGACCCTGGGCTGCTCCGCCTGGCGCTGGGCGGCGCCGCCGCGCTGGCGCTGGCCAGTGGCCTGCGCGGGCTGCGCTAGAGCTTCGTGCCATCAATCTGGTGCGTAGCCTGCGGCCTTGAACTAGTTCCAGCATTCCTCTGGGTCGTAGAGGCTGCAGATATCGCCGATGGCGGCGATCAAGGTGTCGAAGGTGCGGGCAGCGGCTTTCCGCAGGTGCGCCTTCAGCTTGGCGAAGGCTATCTCGATCGGGTTCAGGTCCGGCGAGTACTGCGGCAGGAAGAGGAACCAGGCGCCACGCTGTCGCAGCGCAGCCTTGGCCGGCGCGCTGTCGTGGGCGGACAGGTTGTCGAGGACCACGACGTCGCCGCGGGCGAGCGTCGGTGCAAGCGGCGTCTCGACATAGGTGTTGAAGGTCGCCCGGTTGATCGGCCCCTCGATCACCCAGGGCGCCACGAGCCCGTCGGCGCGCAGGCCGGCGATGAAGGTCTGGGTGCCCCATCGGGCGAACCGGGCATGCGCACGCAGGCGCTGGCCGCGACGGGCGCGGCCACGCAGCCGCGTCATCTTGGTGTTGACGGCGGTCTCATCGAGGAAGACGAGCCGCCCCGGCTCGCGTCGCAGGCGGGGCTGGCGCTGCTCGATCCAGTCCTGCCGGCGCGCGGCGACGTCGGGCCGGGCGCACTCGGCGGCCATCAGCTGTTTTCTTATATGTGATCCCGGCACGGCAGAGCAGACGCGATAGCGAGGCCGGATGCGCGGTGATGTCGCGCTCGACCAGGAGCCGTTCCGCCAACTCCGGCATGGTCATGTCCGGCGCCGCCTCGACCGCGGCAATCCGGAACGGAAGCTGCGCCGAGAGCCGCCCGCGCCCGGCAGGACGACGCCGACGGCACGCCGTCTCCGTGCCCTCCTGCCGCGCCCGCTCCACCCAGCGGATCACCGTGCTCGCACTCACCGCGAAGCGCTCCGCCGCCGCCCGGCGCGACATGCCGCCCGCCACCGCCCGCGTCACCCGCACCCG
>DASQVL010000386.1:0-8701 GCA_035640795.1 Crenalkalicoccus sp.
AGCGAGGGCGGCGGCGGGCCCCGCATCGAGCTGGTGGGCGACCTGCCGGGCATGCTCGAGGCCTCGGGCGCCGGCTGGGCCAGAGAGCCGGCTGTCCGAAGCGTTCTCAGCATGTTCGCCAGTTCGGTGAAGGCGGGCAAGGGAACTTCCTCCCCCAAGACCCCCACCATCCTTTTTCTGATCCTTCCTCGGTGGCACTTGCCCAGTTCGACTGGAAGACTCCCGGCGGGGCTGTTTCCTGGCCCCCGTCACTCTCCGCGATGCGCCGCCCGGTAGGCATGCGCCGGATAGGTCCCCAGCACCCGAAGCTCGCGCGAGAAATAGGCCAGCTCCTCCAGCGCGCGGGCCAGCGGCGGGTCCTCCACATGCCCGTCCACATCGGCCAGGAACTGCGTCGCGGTGAACTCGCCATTCACCATGTAGCTCTCCAGCTTCGTCATGTTCACGCCATTGGTCGCGAAGCCGCCCAGCGCCTTGTAGAGCGCGGCCGGCAGGTTGCGGACGCGGAAGACGAAGGTGGTCACGCAGCCCGGCGTTCCGGCGGGCGGCGGCGCCGCCTCCCGCGCCATGACGTAGAAGCGCGTGGTGTTGTGCGCGGCATCCTCCACGTTCCGGCGCAGCACCTCGAGGCCATAGATCTCGGCCGCCAGCGCGCTGGCGATCGCCGCATCCTCCACGCCGCCGCGCTCGGCCATCAGCGCGGCGGCGCCGGCGGTGTCGGCCTCGATCACCGGCGTCAGGCGAAGCTCCTTCAGGATCTGCCGCACCTGGCCGAGGGCGACGGGATGGCTGTGCGCGCGCTTCAGCGTCGCGAGCGTCGCGCCGCGCGGCGCCAGCAGGCAGTGCTCGACGCGCTCGAAATGCTCGCCCACGACGAAGAGGCCGCTCTCCGGCAGCAGGCGGTGGATGTCCGGCACCCGGCCGGCGAGCGAGTTCTCGCAGGGCAGCATGCCGAGCCTGGCCTCGCCGCCGCGCACCGCCTCCATCACCGCCTCGAAGCTCGCGCAGGGCAGGGTGCGCCAGCCGGGATAGGCGTCCCGGCAGGCGAGGTCGGAATAGGCGCCGGGCAGGCCCTGGAAGGCGATGGTCTCGGTCACGTCGGTCTTCCCTGCTTGCGGTCGTCCGGGGCGTGGATCGCGGTCATGCAGGCGCCAGCGCGGCGCGGGCGCGGTCGAGGTCGGCCGGCGTGTCCACGCCGAAGGGGGCGTGGTCCACCCGCACCGCGCCGATGCGCATGCCGGCTTCCAGCGCCCGCAACTGCTCGAGCTTCTCGCGCCGCTCGAGCGGGCTCGCGGGCAGCGCCACGAAGCGATCGAGCGCCGCGCGGCGGAAGGCGTAGACGCCGATATGGTGCCAGAGCGGCCCCTCCCCCCACGGGATGGCCTGGCGGGAGAAGTAGAGGGCGGGCGCCGTCGCCGCGCCGTCCGGGAAGGCGCAGGCGCATTTCACGACCGAGGGGGCAGCGGCCTCCTCGGCACTGGTGATCGGTGCGACCAGCGTCGCGATGTCCACCGCCGGATCGGCGAGCGGGGCCAGCACGGCGCGGAGGAAGGCGGGCGGGATGGTGGGCAGGTCGCCCTGCAGGTTCACCACCACGTCGTGCGCGCCGGCGGCATCCAGCAGCCGCAGGGCGCGGTGGATGCGGTCGGTGCCGCTCGGGACGTCATCGGGCACCAGCACGGCCGCGCCGCCGGCGGCGCGCACGGCGTCCAGGATGGCGGGCTCCGCGGCGGCGACGGCGGCGGGGCCGATGCCGGCCTCCCGCGCGCGGTCGAGCACGTGCAGCACCATCGGCCGGCCATGGATGTCGGCGAGCGGCTTGCCGGGCAGCCGGATGCTGGCCAGGCGGGCGGGGATGAGGAGGATGGGCGTCACGGCGCTGGGCTTCATACCGGGCTTTGCCGCGGGGGGAAGGGAGGGGCGCGCCCGGCCATCCTCGGGCATCGGGCCCCTTCAACCGTCCTTCGCGCGGAGAGCGGGGACGGGCGGCGCAACGCCAACCGCCGGAGCAACGTCAGGACGAAGGCGGCGCTGGCTGCGTCGGCCTGGTGGACGGCCGACCGTGTTGTTCCGCCGTCAATTGCCGGATCAGACGGGCGCGATACCGGCGCGGCGAATCACGGCGCGCCAGCGCTCCGCGTCCGAGCGGATCAGTGCGGCAAGCCGTTCCGGCGGCTCCGAGACCGGCTCCACGCCGAGAGCGGTGAGCCGCGCCGCCACCTCGGGGCGGGCGAGTGCTGCCTGCACCGCTGCGTCCAGGGCAGCGAGGATCGCGGGGGCGGTGCCGACTGGAGCGACAATGCCATGCCAGCCCACCACTGCCCCCTGCAAAAGGCCGATTTCGATCATCGTCGGCACCTCCGGCAGCGCCTCCACGCGCTGCGCGGAGGAGACAAAGAGGCCCTGCAGCGTCCCTGCCTGCACCTGGCCGGAGGCGGCACCGATGTTCACCAGCGCGGCGTCGGTCGCGCCGGTCAGCACATCCGTCACGGCCGGGGCGCCGCCGCGATAGGGCACGTGGATCCAGCGGATCCCGGTTGCGTCCTGGATCTCCTCGCCCAGCAGATGTGCCAGGCTCCCGACCCCGGTCGTGCCGACGGTCGGCGCCTCCCGCCGGGCGTCGCGGAGGAAGGCGGCAAGGCCCTCCGCCGCCCAGGGAGAGTCAGCGCGCACCACCAGCATTTGCGGTACGCGCACCACCCAGGAGACGGCCGCGAAGCCTTCCACCGGGTCGAAGTCGAGGCGCGGGAAGAGGCTCTTGTTGATGGACAGTCCGTCCGAGCCGGCGAGCAGGGTGTAGCCGTCTGGCCTGGCCCGTGCGACCACCTGGAAGCCGATGTTGCCGGCGCCGCCTGGCAGGTTCTCGACCATCACGGATTGGCCGAGCATGTCCGACATCGGGCCGGAGAGGAGGCGCGCGACGGCATCCTGGCTGCCACCGGCGGTAACGGGAACGATCAGGCGAATGGGCCGGGACGGGCGCCAGGGGGCAGCGCCCGCGCTGCCATCGCCTGCCCAGGACAGGCGGGACGCCAGCAAGGGCGGGGCAGCCATGAGGCCGAGGAGATGGCGACGACGCATGCGGTGTCCTTCGCCGAAGCCTGGAGAGTGGAATCTGTAATCCGGGATCAGCCGCATAAGCCAGCAGATTACTTCCCGGTGACATCGCGTGGACATTGCACACACGAACCGGATCTCCGCTTCCGGTCGGTGATCCTCCCGCTTCGAAGTGGTCGGCCGTGAGGTATGGTCTTGAGGCGGAGGTGGACCGGGTGGCGAGCGGGCGATGGCGGCCGGCCGGCGGTCCCGGCTCGGCTCCCGATGGCGTCGGCCTGGCCGCGGCGCCCCGTGCGGTAGGCCGCCGGCGCCCCGGCCGTGATGCCGGAGATCCAGGCGGCGAGCTCGCGGCCGATCCGGTCGGGGTGGTCCTCCTGCAGGTAGTGCGCGCCCGGGCCGAGCCGGACCAGGCGGCAGTCGTGCAGCCGGCGCGCCGTCGCCTCCGCGAGCGCGGGCGAGACCAGCGCGCCGGGCTCGCCGTAGAACAGCAGCTTCGGGTAGCGCGATGTGGCCAGCGCCGCGTGGGCCTCGGCGAGCATCGCGTGAACGTCGGCGGGCTCCCCGGCGATCGGCAGCTCGTTGGGCAGGCGCCAGATCGGACGGCGCGATTCCGGCGTCGGGAATGCGGCGCGGTAGGCCTCCATCTCCGCTGCGCCCAGCCCGCGCAGGACCGAGCCGGGCAGCACCCGCTCCACGAAGGCGTTCTCCTCCAGGATCAGCCGCTCGCCCAGGCCGGGCGTGCGGAAGCGGCGGAACAGCTCGCGCGCCTCCGGGCGCTGATGGAACTCCTCCCAGCCCGCCATCGGCCGGATGAACTCCATGAAGGCGAGGCCGCGCACTGCCTCGGGCCTGCGCGCGGCGAGGTGGAAGGCGAGCGCCGTGCCCCAGTCCTGCGCGACGAGGACGACCTCGCGGAGGCCGAGCGCCGCGAGGAACGCATCGAGGTAGCGGACGTGGTCGGCGAAGCGATACCCGATGTCGGGTTTGCCGGAGCGGCCGAAGCCGATCAGATCCGGCGCGACGCAGCGCGCCTCCGGCGCGACATGCGGGATGATGCCGCGCCAGATGAAGGAGGAGGTCGGATTGCCGTGCAGGAAGAGCGCGACCGGCCGGCCCTCCGCAGCCCCCGCCTCGACATAGGCCATGCGCGAGTCGAGGACGGCGACGTCCCTGGCGATGGCGGCGTCAGTTGCTCCGGTCATCCCTGATCTCCCCGAACACGGTGGCGAAGGCGATCGCCTTGAAGCGCTCGAGCGGGGCCGGGTCGCGGTCCACCTTCATGCGGAGGATCGCGCCCTGCCAGGAGGCGAGCAGGAACTCGGCCAGCTCCTCGGCGGCGAAGTCGGCGGCGATCTCGCCGGTCGCCTGGCCCTCGGCGATGCAGGCGGCGAAGGGGGCGCGCCACTCGGTGAAGATGGCGGCGAGGCGGGCACGCAGCGCCTCGCTGTGCCCCGGCGCCTCAAGGCTGAGATCGCCGATCAGGCAGCCGCGCTCCCAGCCCTCGGCCGCGAGTCGGCCGGTGATGAGGTCGAGGTAGCGGCGCAGCCGCGCCCGCGGCGTCAGGGCGGGGTCGTCCAGCGCTTCCCGCACCAGGCCGCGCACATGGTCGAAGTAGCGGTCCAGCACCTCGCCGGCGAAGGCCTCCTTCGAGCGGAAGTGGTTGGTGAAGGAGCCCTGAGGCGCACCGGCCTCGGCGGCGATGTCGCGCACGGCGGCGCCGGTGTAGCCGCGGCGGAACATGACCTTGAGGCCGGCATCGAGGAGGCGGTCGCGCAGGGAGGGCTTGGGCACATCTACATAATACGGGCGTACGTATTAAAGGCAAGCGCTTTCCCGGAGCCGCCCCGGTGTTGTCACCTTGTCCAGTTCACCCGTCCTGTTTTCATGACGGGCTGGAATGAACCCGCGCAGCGGGAGAATGTGCCGCGCACCGCTCAGCCGCATCCTCCGGGACCTCGCCCAGCAGCCAGTCGCGGAAGGCGCGCAGGATCGGCTGCGTGGCCGCGTCGTCCGAGTAGGCAAGCGTGTAGGCCTGCCCGTCATCCAATGGCAGGTCGAAGGGCACGACCAGGCGGCCCGCCGCCAGTTCCGCCTCCACCAGGAAGCGAGGCATCAGCGCTATACCCAGGCCGGCGGCGGCGGCCTCCGCGACCATGGCGTAGTGCTGGTACTGCGGGCCGCGCAGACCGTTCACGCGGGCCACATCATTGGCCTGCAACCACTGCACCCAGGCGCGTGGCCGCGTCGTCTGCTGCAGCAGCGTGTGGCGCGCCAGGTCCGCCGGCTCGCGCAGCGCGCCCCCTGCCAGCAGGGCCGGCGCGCAGACCGGCACGCGCACGTCGCGCACCAGCCGGTGCGTCATCACGCCGGGCCATTCCACCGTGCCGAGCAGGATCGCCGCATGCACGCCCTCCGCCGCGAAGTCGAGCGGGCGGGGCAGCGTGGTGTAGTTGCGGATGTTGACGACGACGAGGCGATGCAGCGCGTGAAAGCGCGGCATGCGCGGCATCAGCCAGCGTGTGCCGAAGGTGGGCGAGACGGCCAGGTTCAATGTGCCGCCCTCGCCGCGATGGGCCAGCACCTCCTGCGTCGCGCTCTCGACGCGGGCCAGCGCCGCGCGCACCTCGGTCGCGTAGACGGCCGCCGCTTCCGTCAGGACCAGGCGCTGGCGGACGCGCTGGAACAGCCGGAGGCCGAGCAGCGCCTCCAATGCGGCCAATTGCCGGCTGACCGCACTCTGCGTCAGCGAGAGTTCCTCCGCCGCGCGGGAGACGCTGAGATGGCGCGCGCAGGCCTCGAAAGCCTGGAGCAGCGCGGTCGGCGGGGTGTGGCGACGCATGGCCCGGATCCGGCAGGTTCATTCCAGCCCGTCATGAAAGCATGATGGGTTTTCAGTTGCGAGGGCGATCCGGGCGCCGAAGACTGGCACGAGGCGGGCAGCGCCCCGGGGCAGATCATGCGTCCCGGGCATGACCCGCCCCGTTCAAGGCCGGGGCGCAACCGGCCATCGGGGAGCAGGCGCGCAACGCGGCGCAGTCCAGGAGGCGCGCATGACCGACCTGCCCACCCCGCTGCGCCGCCGCGCCGTCCTGGCCGCCGGCTTCGCCGCCACCTTACCCTTCCCGGCGCGCGCCGCCTGGGCACCGAGCCAGCCCGTGCGCCTGCTGATCGGCTTTCCGCCCGGCGGCGCCGTGGACATCCTGATGCGCATCGTCGCCGACGGCATGCAGCGCCTCCGCGGCATCACCGCCGTGCCGGAGGTGCGCATCGGCGCCTATGGCTTCATCGCCGCGCAGACCGCCGCACGCGCCGCGCCGGACGGCCATACGCTGGCCAGCGCCATCATGGGCACCATGTCGGTGGCGCCGGTGATGCCGGGCGTACCGGTGCCCCTGGACCTGGACCGGGAGCTGACGCCGGTCTCCAATCTCGCCGGCACGGCGATGGCGCTGGTGGCGCGGCCCGACGCGCCCTTCTCCGACATGGGGAGCCTGGCCGATTATGCCCGGCAGCGCGACGGCGCGGCGACCTATGCCTCCGGCGGCAACGGCTCGATCAACCACCTCGGTGGCGCGCTGATCGCCGGCGCCATGGGCGTGCGCATGACCCATGTACCCTATCGCGGCGGCGCGCCCGCCGTGCTCGACGTCTCGGCCGGCCGCGTGGACATCATGGTGGCGAACCTCGCCGAGGTGGTCGGGCAGGTCCGCGCCGGGCAGCTCAAGGCCATCGGCATCACCGCGGCGCAGCGCAGCGACATGGCGCCCGAGCTGGAGCCGCTTGCCGCCCGCACCCCGCAGCTCGAGATCCCCAACTGGTTCGGCCTGGTCGGTCCCGCCGGCCTGCCGGCCGAGATCCGCGAGGGCCTCGCCGGCATCTTCGACACCGTACTGCGCGACGCGCAGACCGCCAGCACCCTGCGCCAGCGCGGGCTGGAGCCGCTGCCGGAGGCCGGCCCCGGCTTCGAGGCGCGCATCCGCCGCGACCGGGAGCGCTGGCGCCAGGTGATCGAGGCCAACGCGATCCGCGGCGACTGACGCGCCGCGACAATAGCGCAACCCGCGCAAGGAAGTTCATGACAGCGTCACTCTCCCTCGGCATCGATATCGGCGGCACCTTCACCGACCTCGTCCTGCTCGATCCCTCCGACGGGCGCGCGGTGATCTGGAAGGAGAGCACCACGCCCGACGACCCGGCGCGCGGCGCCATGACCGGCGTGGAGCGCCTCCTGGCGAAGGCGGGCGCCTCGCCCGGCCGCGTCGGGCGCGTGGTGCATGCGACGACGCTGTTCACCAACGCGCTGATCGAGCGCAAGGGCGCGCCCACTGGCCTGCTCACCACCGCCGGCTTCGCCGACGTGCTGGAGATCGCGCGGGAGCGAAAATACGAGCTCTACGACCTGTTCCTGGAGATGCCGCAGCCCCTGGTTCCTCGCCCGTGGCGGCGCGAGGCGCAGGAACGTCTCGGCCCGGACGGCAGGGTGGAGCGGCCGCTCGACCTCGCGGCGGCGCTGGACGAGGTCGCCGCGCTGGTCGCGCAGGGCGTGACCAGCCTCGCCCTCTGCTTCCTGCACGCCTACGCCAACCCGGCGCATGAGCGGCAGGCGGCGGCGGCGATCGCGCGACAATTCCCGCGGCTTTCGCTCTCGCTGTCCTCCGACATCGCGCCGGAGATCCGCGAATATCCGCGCACCGTCACCACGGTGGCGAACGCCTATGTCCGGCCGCTGGCGGAAGCCTATCTCGACCGGCTGGAGGCCGAGCTGAAGCGCGCCGGCATCGCGGGCGAGCTGTTCCTGATGCTGTCGAGCGGCGGCCTCACCCATGTCGCCGAGGCGAAGCGGGCCCCCGTGCAGCTGCTGGAGAGCGGCCCCGCCGCCGGCGCGCTGGCCGGCGCCTGGTTCGGGCGGCAGGCCGGGCTGGACCGCGTGCTCGCCTTCGACATGGGCGGCACGACCGCGAAGCTCGCCCTGGTGGACGAGGGCGAGCCGCTGGTCGCCTGGGGCTTCGAGGCGGCGCGCACCAGGCGCTTCCTGCGCGGCAGCGGCCTTCCCATCCAGATCGCGACGGTCGAGCTGATCGAGATCGGCGCCGGCGGCGGCTCCATCGCGCGCCGCAGCGAGCTCGGCACGCTGCGGGTCGGTCCGGACAGCGCCGGCGCGCAGCCTGGCCCCGTCTGCTACGGCCGCGGCGGCACGGAGCCCACCGTCACCGACGCCGACCTCGCGCTGGGCTACCTGAACGATGCGTTCTTCCTGGGCGGGACCATGCGGATCGACGCCGGCGCGGCGCGCGACGCGCTCGGCACGCTCGCCACGCGTATCGGGCTGGACGCGCCGCGCGCCGCCTTCGGCGTGCACGATGTGGTGAACGAGAACATGGCCGGCGCCGCCCGCGTGGCGATCGCCGAGCGCGGCCGCGTGCCGCGCGACTATGCGCTGCTCGCCACGGGCGGCGCGGCGCCCGTGCATGCCTGGCAGGTCGGCAGCAAGCTCGGCATCGGTCGCGTGGTCTGCCCGCCGGGGGCGGGCGTGGGCAGCACCATCGGCATGCTGATGGCGCCCGCCCGCGTGGACCGCGTCGCTTCCTTCAACCAGCCGGTCGCGCGCGCCGACTGGGCCGAGGCCGCGCGCCTGCTCGCCGCG
>DASQVL010000387.1:0-2038 GCA_035640795.1 Crenalkalicoccus sp.
TGGCGCGGCGCGCCGCTCGCCGGTACGGTCACTGCGCCGGCCGCCAGCAGCGCGCCCAGCAGCGCGGCGCGCCCCCATCCCCTCCGGCAGGTTGCCGCCACCATTCCGGCTCTCCTCGCGGCGGTTGCGATCTTGCCCGGCAACGCGCCGCCATGGCCTTATGTTCCTGCGGAGCGCGGCCGCCCGGCCACGCCACGCGGCGGGCGCCCGGGAACCCCCCGGCGGAGCCGGCCTTACGCGAGGGAGCGTGCAGCGGGACCAGCCGATGACGGAAGACGACGACGAGGTTGACCTCGGCATCAGCCTGGAGACGGTGGCGACCGTCGTGGACAATGCCCGCGCCCTGCAGGGCACCGAGGAGGGCGACGCCGCGCAGCTCTCGGAGGACGAGGACAGCGAGGCCGCGCTGCTCCAGGACCACCCCGAGGACATGACCGAGGAGGCGCTGCGCGACTTCATCAACGCGCTGAACGAGGACGAGCAGTCGGCGCTGATCGCCCTCGCCTGGGTCGGCCGCGGCGATTACGGGCCGGAGGAGTGGGAGGAGGCGCTGCGCCTGGCGGGGGAACGCAACGAGGGCCGCGATACCGCGGCCTACCTGCTGTCGATGGACATGCTGGGCGACCTGCTGGCGGAAGGCGTCGCCGCCTTCGGCCTCTCCATCGAGGATGTGGACCGCTAGCGGCACATGACGTTACGCGGAAACCTGCCGCTCTCGGGCGCCCGGCTCTGGGACGGCCTGATGGAGATGGCGCGGATCGGCGCCACGCCGAAGGGCGGCTGCAACCGCCAGACCCTGACGGCGCTGGACGGCGAGGCGCGCCACCTGCTGGGGCGCTGGGGCGAGGCCGCAGGCCTCGCGCTCGGCGTGGACCGCGTCGGCAACATGATCCTCCGGCGGGAGGGCACGGACCCCGCGCGGCCGCCGGTCGCGATCGGCAGCCACCTTGATACCCAGCCGACCGGCGGGAAGTTCGACGGCGTGCTCGGCGTGCTCGCGGGGCTCGAGGTGATGCGCGCGCTGCACGAGGCCGGCGCGCGCACCGAGGCGCCGCTGGTGCTGATCAATTGGACGAACGAGGAGGGCGCCCGCTTCTCGCCCCCCATGATGGGCAGCGGCGCCGCCATGGGCCTGTTCACGGAGGCTGAGGTGCTGGCGAAGACCGACCCTGCCGGCGCGGTGTTCGGCGAGGAGCTCCGCCGCATCGGCTGGGCCGGGGAGGCCGACCCCGCCGCGCTGCAATCGCTTGGCGCCTATTTCGAGATCCATATCGAGCAGGGGCCGATCCTGGAGCGCGAGGGCTGCGAGGTGGGCGTGGTGACGGGCGCGCTCTGCCAGGCCTGGTTCGAGGTGACTGTGGAGGGGGAGGAGGCGCATGGCGGCTCCCCCATGGCCGGGCGGCGGGATGCCATGGCGGGCGCGGCGCCGCTGATCTCGGCGGTCGAGGAGATTGCGCTCGCCGCCGTCACCGAGGCGGGCGAGCCGGGCCGCGGCACGGTCGGCCGCGTCGTGGTGCATCCGGACAGCCGCAACGTCGCCCCCGGCCGCGTCTGGTTCAGCGTGGATTTCCGCCATGCCGACCCCGATCTGCTGCGCCGGATGGGGGAGGAGCTGGCGGCGCGCGGCGCGGCCATCGCCGCCCGGCGCGGCCTTGCCGTGCGCGTCGAGCCCTTCTGGGAATTCCCACTCACGCCCTTCGACCCCGTGCTGGTCGGCCGGGTGCGGGAGGCGGCGCAGGCGCGCGGCTATCGCTGGCGCGAGATGCCGACCGCGATCGGCCACGACGCGGTCTATGTCGCGCGCAGGCTGCCCACCGCGATGATCTTCACGCCTTGCCATGGCGGCATCAGCCACAACGAGGCGGAGAGCATCACGCCGGAATGGGCGGAGGCCGGCCTGCTCGTCCTCGCCGATGCCGTGCTGGCGACCGCCGGACTGGTCAGGGACTGACGCATTGCGCCTTGCGATCGGCGGCTTCCAGCACGAGAGCCATTCCTTCGCGCCGATGCCGACGGGCTGGCGCGAATTCCTCAACCC
>DASQVL010000388.1:0-2966 GCA_035640795.1 Crenalkalicoccus sp.
CATGGCGCCTCGCGCGCGGGAAGTGGCGGCTGATCCTATCGATGCATGCGTCTCGGCCCACGAGGGTCGCACCGGCGGCTAGTGCCCGGTTTTCGAAGTTCGTCATACAGCCTGCACACTCGAGTACGAACTTCGAAAACCAAAGGGCACTAGCAACTGTATGATTCTAGTGCCGCTTTTCGATTTGAAATTCCTGAGGCGGACTCGCGGCACACGCTGCAGGAATTTCAAATCGGCGGCCCTAGATCGCGGCGCCTCTCGCCTCTCGGTCCCACACGCCGTCCTCGCGCATCATCTGCACCAGCATGCCCTCGCGCAGCCCGCGATCGGCGACCGTCAGCCGCGGCACCGGCCAGATGCGGCGGATGGCGGCGTAGATGGCGCAGCCCGGCAGCACGAACTCCACCCGCTCCGGCCCCACGCAGGGATGCGCGGCGAGGCCCGCGCGGCCCAGGGCGAAGAGGTCGCCCAGCGCCTGGTCGGCCACCTCGGCGTCCAGGATCCGGCCATCCACCAGCGGCCGGCGGTAGCGCGGCAGGGCGAGCGCCACGCCGGCGAGCGTCGTCACCGTGCCGCTGGTGCCGATCAGCCGCACCCCGCCCGCGCGGATCTCCTGCCCGATGCAGTGCACGCGGTCGAAGGTCGCAAGCGCCGCCGCCACCTCCTCCACCACCGCGATGAAGCCGTCCTCGGTGAAGCAGGAGGTGCCGGCGCGCTCCGCCAGGGTGACGACGCCGAGCGGCAGGGAGACGGTGCCGATCAGCTCCGCCCCGTTGCGGGCGCCGCCCGAGGGGGTGCGGATCCAGGCGATTTCCGTGCTGCCGCCGCCGATGTCGAAAAGCAGCGCGCGGCGGTCGCCGGGCTCGAGCAGTGGGGCGCAGCTCTCCACGGCGAGCTCCGCCTCCTCCCGCGCCGTGATGATGCGCGGGCGGAGACCGGTCTCGGCGGCCACGCGGGCGAGGAAGCCAGGGCCGTTGGCGGCGCGGCGGCAGGCCTCGGTCGCCACCGCCTCGAACCGCCGGACAGGGCGGCGGGCGAGCTTCTCCGCGCAGGCGGCGAGGGCCGCGACGGCGCGGTCCATGGCGGCGTCCGCGAGCCGGCCGGTGGTGGCCAGGCCCTCCCCCAGCCGGACGATGCGGCTGAAGCTGTCCACCACGCGAAAGCCGCCGGTGCTGGGCGCACCGACCAGCAGGCGGCAATTGTTGGTGCCGAGATCGAGCGCCGCATAGGCCAGGACGCCCGGCCGGCCGAACCCCGCCGGCGCTTCGCCGGGGCTCGGGGGGGTCAACAGGCCGGTGGCGGCATCGTCGGGCATTGGGAAGCGAGAGCCTGTACAGCAACGCGTCGCGGCAGACGAGACATGATCCGGCCGCTGGAGCGCCGGGGCAAGAGCTTTCGCCGCTGTGCGGTTGCGAAGTCCCCGGCCACGTGCTAGCCACGGTGCCCCGCGCCAGGCGCTCGTCCCGCTTGGGGGATAGTTTAGCGGTAGAACTCCCGGCTCTGAACCGGGCAGCCTTGGTTCGAATCCAGGTCCCCCAGCCAGCTCATGCCGACCGGCAGCCGCGGGCCGTAGCATGCGCTTCGACCCGGTATCCACGCCACTGCGGCGTACCGCTCCGGGTACCTCCGTTTGATTCCCAGCACCAGGAAGGATACGCGCCGCCGCGCGCCGCTCACCCCGAAGCGGCGCGGCCGCGAAGCCGCGCCAGGTCGGTCTCCACCATCTCCCCGATCATCGCCTCAAGCGTCGTCTCCGGCGTCCAGCCCAGCCGCTCCCGCGCCCGCGTCGGGTCGCCCAGCGTCTGGTCGAGGTCGGCCGGCCGCAGATGCACCGGGTCCACCTGCACATGCGCCTCGTAGTCCAGCCCGACATGGGCGAAGGCGATGCGGCAGACATCGCGGATGGAGGAAGCGCGGCCGGTCGCCACCACGTAGTCGTCCGGCGCCGGCTGCTGCAGCATCAGCCACATCGCGCGCACATGGTCGCGCGCATGGCCGAAATCCCGCCGTGCCTCCAGGTTGCCCATGGGCAGCGTGCGCGCGAGCCCGAGGCTGACGCGCGCCGCCCCGTCGGTGATCTTGCGCATCACGAACTCCGTGCTGCGCAGCGGGCTCTCATGGTTGAACATGATGCCGTTGCAGGCAAACAGGCCGAAGGCGGCGCGGTAATTCGCGGTCAGGCAATGCGCGTAGTACTTGGCCGAGGCATAGGGGCTGCTGGGACGGAAGGCCGTCGTCTCGTCCTGGCGCGAGGTCGCGGCGCGGCCGAACATCTCGCTCGACCCGGCCTGGAAGAACCGCGCCCGGGGGCAGACAATCCGCACCGCCTCCAGCAGGTTGGCGGTCCCGCCCGCGGTCACCTGCAGGGTCAGCAGGGGCTGGTGCCAGGACATGCGCACATTGGACTGGGCGGCGAGGTTGTAGATCTCCTCCGGCCGCGCCTCCTCCAGCAGCCGCACCAGGGAGGCGAGGTCGGTCAGGTTGCCGTCCACGCGCCGCACCTGGCCGGCGCAGCCGAGCAGGCGGAGCCGCTCCGCCACCGCCTCGGCCGAGCCCGGCCGGTGCATCAGGCCGAACACCTCGTACCCCTTCCCGAGCAGCAGCGCCGCGAGATAGGCGCCGTCCTGTCCCGTGACCCCGGTGATGAGCGCGCGCGTCATGCTGACCTTTCCGCTTGCCGGGCCGGGGCGGCATCCGCTGGCGGCGGCGCCCTGGCCCGTTGTCAATAGAGCAGATTCGCGCTTCGGGGCGTGCACGCCCGTTCGCGATTTGCTCAGCCCCGGCATCGGCCCGAAGTGCAGGCCGACCCTGGTCCGACCCTTCCCGAGCCCGCCATCCACGCCCTGGCGTGCCGCGCCTGCGGCATGCACGTCCATGGCGATGGCAGGCCAGCGGCCCGGCGGGCGTGCGGCCGGGGCGCCGGCCGCCCCGGCTCATACCGGTCCGTCCCGCGCGGTCGCAACCGT
>DASQVL010000389.1:0-2339 GCA_035640795.1 Crenalkalicoccus sp.
GTCGCCCGCAGCTCCCGTGCCCGGACCAGCGAGACCTGGGCGTTGACCAGCTGTGCCTGGGCCGAGGCGACGCTGGCCCGCGCCTGCTCGAGCTGCGCCTCGAAGGGCGGCCGCTCGATGCGGAACAGCATGTCGCCTGCCTTCACCTCCTGGCCTTCCTGGAACAGGCGTTCCTGCAGGAAGCCGGTGACGCGGGCGCGCAGCTCCACGCGGTAGACCGCCTCGATGCGGCCGGTGAATTCCGTGCTTTCGGTGACCGGCCGCTTCTCGGCGGTGATCACGCCGACGGCGGGCGGCCCCTGCGGGCCGAACTGGGCGAGCGCCGGCGCGGCCCCTGCGGACAGCAGCAGCAGCAGCGCGGCGGCAAGCAAGCGGCGCATTGGCCTCAGTCCCGGATTGGCGGCGGCGCCCCCCGCGTCGCCCGCGCAGGCAACTTGGCACGCTTCCGCGCCGCAGCAAGCGGTAGCGCCATTCGGCGGGGGTCCGGCTTGTCGGAGCAGGGGCGGCGGCGCACCCTCCTAACAATATGGTCCGGGCCCCGCAAGCCTCCCCGCCCGGAGCGGACCAGCAGGCCGCTGAAAACAACGACCAGTGCAAAAAAAAGCTGGCGTTCCGATCCGAAGGGCGCCGCACTGGCGGCGAAGTTCGGAATCGGGACACCAGGCCCGCTGGATTGATTGCGCGTCCTCCGGCCGGCATACGACGAATTGCTGCCTTGCCCGGACGGGCGCAGCTTGCTGGTGACCGAGAGCGGCAGCGGCCAGGCGGGGCGGCGGAGATGCCGCCTTCGTGACCGGGAGGGCGGGGATGCGGCAGAGGAGATCCGTCGGGCGGCGCCTTGTGCTGGCCACGGCGCTGGCGCTGCCCGCGCTGCAGGCGGGGGCGGCGGAGGACTGGCCCGCCCGGCCGGTGCGCCTGGTCATCCCCTATTCCGCCGGGGGCCCCACCGATGTCATCGGCCGGTTGCTCGCCGACCGGCTCTCACAGCGCCTGCCGCAGCGCGTGGTGGTGGAGAACCGCACCGGCGCCGGCGGCAACATCGGCGCCTCCACCGTCGCCCATGCCGCGGGGGACGGCCACACCCTGCTCTTCACCAACATCGCCCATGCGGTGAACCGCGCGCTCTACACGCATCTGGACTACGACCCGGCCGCCGACCTCACCCCCGTCACCATCGTCGCGGAGAGCCCGATGGTCCTGCTGGTCCCCGCCGCGCGGCCCTGGCGCACGCTCGCCGAATTCGTCGCCGCAGTGCGCGCCGCGCCGGGGCGCTACAGCTACGGCACCTCGGGCGGCGGCGGAGCGCTGCAGCTCGTCTCCCTGCTGCTGCTGCGCGCGGCGGGGCTTGCCATGCAGGAGGTGCCCTATCGCGGCAGCGGGCCGGCGGCGCTCGATCTCGCCGCGGCGCGGCTCGACATGCTCTACGATGCCGGCGCCACCGCCTTCCCGCTGACACGCGGGGGCGAGGCGCGGGCGCTGGCCGTCTCGACCGCCACGCGCAGCGCCGTGGCGCCGGAGGTGCCGAGCGTCGCCGAGGCCGGCTTCCCGGAGGCGGTGTTCAGCGTCTGGCAGGCCGTGTTCGCCCCCGCCGCCACGCCGGCGCCGGTCATCGCCGCGATCGGCGCCGCGTGCCGGGCGACGCTGGCCGAGGCCCTGGTGCGCGCCCGCCTCGCCGAGCTCGGCGCCGAGCGCGTGGTGGGCAACACGCCGGAGGAAGCGGCGCGCCATGTGCAGGCGGAGATGGCGCGCTGGCCCGGCATCCTCCGCGAAGCCGGCGTGCAGCCGCAATAGGGAAGGCCGATGTCCGATTCTCCCGCCCCGCTCGCCGGCCTCCGCGTCGTCGAGTTCACCCACATGGTCATGGGTCCCACCTGCGGCATGGTGCTGGCCGATCTCGGCGCCGAGGTGGTGAAGGTGGAGCCGGCGCCGGAGGGCGACAGCACGCGCCGCCTGACGGGCTCCGGCACCGGCTTCTATGCGAGCTTCCAGCGCAACCGTCGCAGTCTCTGCGTGGACATGAAGCGGCCGGAGGGTCTCGCGCTGGTGCAGCGCCTGGTGGACCGCGCCGATGTGCTCATCGAGAATTTCCGGCCCGGCGCGATGGCGAAGCTTGGCCTGGGGCCGGAGGCGGTGGCGGCGCGCCACCCGCGCCTGGTCTATTGCTCCTGCAAGGGCTTCCTGCCCGGGCCCTATGCCCACCGCACGGCGCTGGACGAGGTGGTGCAGATGATGGGCGGCCTTGCCTACATGACCGGGCCCGTGGGCAAGCCGCAGCGCGCCGGCTCCTCCGTCATCGACATCATGGGCGGCATGGCGGCGGCCATCGCCATCCTGGCGGC
>DASQVL010000390.1:0-4686 GCA_035640795.1 Crenalkalicoccus sp.
GCGGCGGGGCGGAGCGGGCCAGCGCCCTGGCGCTTCGTCGCGCTGCTGCTCGACCCGCCGCGCGCCGCGCTGCGCGAAGCGATCGCCGCCCGGTTCGACGCCATGCTGGCCGCCGGCGCCGTGGAGGAGGTGCGGGCGCTGCTCGCCCTTGGCCTCGACCCGGCACTGCCGGCCATGCGGGCGCATGGCGTACCGCCGATCGCCGCGCACCTGGCGGGATTGCTGACCCTGGCCGAGGCGCGGGCGCGGACAGTGCTGGAGACCGGCCAGTACACGAAGCGCCAGGCCACCTGGTTCCGCCATCACGCCCTGGCCGCGCCGGCTCTGACGCATAGCATCCGTGCGCGGATCGGCGATGAGGCGCAATTTTCTTCTCCCTGCGGCGTCAGGACATTTGAATTCGTTCGGCGCGCAATTGACGCGGTGCAGCGCGGGGACTAACCCTGCCCGGCGCGCGCGCGCCGGCGCGCCGGACCCTGCAGGACCTCCCCCTCATGCCCGAGACCCCGGATGACGCCGCGATCCGCACCCTGAACGGGGCGGAGATCGTCCTCGAGGCGCTGAAGGAGAACGGCGTCGAGGTGATCTTCGGCTATCCGGGCGGCGCGGTCCTGCCGCTCTACGACGCGATCTTCCAGCAGAACGCCATCCGCCACATCCTGGTGCGGCACGAGCAGGCGGCGGTGCATGCCGCCGAGAGCTACGCCCGCTCCACCGGCAAGGCGGGGGTGGTGCTGGTGACCTCCGGCCCCGGCGCCACCAACGCCGTGACGGGGCTGGTGGACGCGCTGATGGACAGCGTGCCGGTGATCTGCCTGACCGGCCAGGTGCCGACCCACCTGATCGGCAACGACGCCTTCCAGGAGGCCGATACCACCGGCATCACCCGGCCCGCGACCAAGCACAACTACCTGGTCAAGGACATCACGAAGCTGGCGGCCACGGTGCACGAGGCCTTCTACGTGGCGAAGTCCGGCCGGCCGGGCCCGGTGGTGATCGACCTGCCGAAGGACATCCTGATCGGCCGCGGCCCGTACGAGGCGCCACCGAACACGCCACACCGCAGCTACCGCCCGCAGACCGAGCCCGATCCCGCCGCCATCCGCCAGGCGATCGCGCTGCTGAAGGGCGCGAAACGGCCGGTGATCTATACCGGCGGCGGGGTGATCAATGCGGGGCCGGAGGCGTCGCGGCTGCTCGGCGAGTTCGTGCGCATGACGGGCATGCCCTGCACGAATACGCTGATGGGCCTCGGCGCCATCCCGGCCAGCGACCCGCACTTCCTGGGCATGCTCGGCATGCACGGGACCTATGAGGCGAACCTCGCCATGCATGGCTGCGACGTCATGCTGGCGATCGGCGCGCGGTTCGATGATCGCGTCACCGGTCGGCTGAACGCCTTCTCGCCGGGATCGAAGAAGATCCACGCGGACATCGACCCCTCCTCCATCAACAAGAATGTCAAGGTGGACGTCACCATCGTGGGCGATGCGGCGCGCGTGCTGTCCGCGCTGGAGCAGGCGTGGCGCGAGGACGAGGCGGCGCAGGACCGCGCGGCGCTCGCCAGCTGGTGGCGGCAGATCGACGGGTGGCGCGACGTGCGATGCCTGCGCTACGAGCAGCGCGGTCCGGTCATCAAGCCGCAGCACGCGGTGCGGCGCCTCTACGAGATCACGCGCGAGACCGGGCGCGACACCTTCATCACGACGGAGGTCGGCCAGCACCAGATGTGGGCCGCCCAGCATTTCGGCTTCGAGAAGCCGAACCGCTGGATGACCTCGGGCGGCCTGGGCACCATGGGCTACGGCCTGCCGGCGGCGATGGGCGTGCAGGTCGCGCACCCGGACGCGCTGGTGATCGACATCGCGGGCGAGGCCAGCATCCTGATGAACATCCAGGAGATGGGCACGCTGGCGCAGTACCGGCTGCCGGTGAAGGTGTTCATCCTGAACAACCAGTACATGGGCATGGTGCGGCAGTGGCAGGAGCTGCTGCATGGCGGGCGGTACTCGGAGAGCTACTCGGCGGCGCTGCCGGACTTCGTGAAGCTGGCCGAGAGCTTCCATGCGGTCGGCTTGCGCGCCGAGACCGCCGATGAGCTGGATGGGGTGATCCGGGAGATGCTGGCGGTGGACCGGGGGGTCATCGCCGATATCTGCGTGGACAAGGCGGAGAATTGCTTCCCGATGATCCCGAGCGGGGCGGCACACAACGAGATGATCCTGGGCGTCGAGCAGGAAAGCCGTGTCGCCGGCGTGACCGACGAAGGCAAGGTGCTGGTCTGAGCCGATGCCGGAAGCCGAGGGCACAACGCGCGCGGCGACCATCGCCGTGCTGGTGGAGAACGAGGCGGGCATCCTGGCCCGGGTCGTCGGCCTGTTCTCCGGCCGCGGCTACAATATCGAGAGCCTGACCGTGGCGCCGGTGGACGAGGCGCGGCGCCTTTCCCGCATCACCATCGTCACCAGCGGCACCGACATGGTGATCGAGCAGATCAAGGCGCAGCTGGACCGGCTGGTGTCAGTGCACAAGGTGGCGGACCTGACGCTGGAAGGCCCGCACCTGGCGCGCGAGATGATGCTGGTGAAGGTGGTGGGCGCGGGCGAGCACCGGATGGAGGCCCTGCGCCTGGCGGACGCCTTCCGCGCCCGCGTGGTGGACGCGACGACCGGGAGCTTCGTGTTCGAGATGACAGGCTCCGGCGACAAGCTGGATGCCTTCATCGCGCTGATGCGGCCGCTCGGCCTGGCCGAGGTGGTGCGGACCGGCGTCGTCGCCATCGCGCGGGGGTCGGGCCGGCTTTCGGCATGAGCGGGCGCGAGGGGCGGGATGCGCGCCTGGTCCTGAACCTGCTGCAATCGGCGCTGTCCGAGCGGCTGGCCATGGCGCGGCGCTACGAGGCGCTGCGCGACCGGGCGGCGATGCTGTGCGTGACGGGCGGCATCGGGCTGGCCGTGCTGCTGGCGCTGCGCACGGAGCGCGCCGGGACGACCGTGTTCCTCGCCGTCTCAGTGCTGATCCTGCTCTCCGGCCTGCTCGGCGCCGTCGTCGCGCTGAAGTACCAGGAGCGGACGGAGGCGCAGCAGGCGGTGGCGCGGGCGCTGCGCGCGCGGATCGAGCTGATCGCCCGGGTGGAACTCGGCTTTGACCTCGGCGCGCTGGTGGTGGAGGCGGAGGCCGCGCATCGCGACCGCAACCCGCTGCACCGGCTGGAGCTGCACCGGGTCTGGCTCGGCGCCGGCCTTGCCGTGGCGACGGTCGGGCTTGGCCTGATCGCGGCGCGGCTGCACTCTCCCACCGGCGTGAACTAGAGCATTTTCCGTTCACATGCGTTCACGTCACATGCGTTCACGGCAAATGCTCTATCTTCTTGTTTGCAGAGCAGATTCACGCCTCCGGGCGATGCCGCCCTACGGCGATCTGCACTAGGCGCAGAAACGGAGAAGATCGCCATGCGCGTTTACTACGACCGCGATGCGGACGTGAACCTGATCAAGGGCCGCAAGGTCGCGGTCATCGGCTTCGGCAGCCAGGGCCATGCGCATGCCATGAACCTGCGCGATTCCGGCGTGGCGGAGGTGGCGATCGGCCTCCGCCCCGGCGGGTCCTGGAAGAAGGCCGAGGGCGCGGGCTTCCGCGTGATGACGCCGGCCGATGCGGCGAAGTGGGCCGATGTGGTGATGGTGCTGACGCCGGATGAGCTGCAGGGCGATCTCTACCGCGACCAGCTCGGCCCGAACATGCGGGAAGGGGCGGCGATCGCCTTCGCGCACGGCCTCAACATCCACTTCAACCTGATCGAGCCGCGGCCCGACCTCGACGTCTTCATGATCGCGCCCAAGGGCCCGGGGCACACGGTGCGCAGCGAGTACCAGCGCGGCGGCGGCGTGCCCTGCCTGGTGGCGGTGGCGCAGAACCCCTCCGGCAACGCGCTGGAGATCGCGCTCTCCTATGCCTCGGCGATCGGTGGCGGCCGGGCCGGCATCATCGAGACGAGCTTCAAGGAGGAGTGCGAGACCGACCTGTTCGGCGAGCAGACGGTGCTCTGCGGTGGCCTGGTCGAGCTGATCAAGGCCGGGTACGAGACGCTGGTCGAGGCCGGCTACGCGCCGGAGATGGCGTATTTCGAGTGCCTGCACGAGGTGAAGCTGATCGTTGACCTGATCTATGAGGGCGGCATCGCCAACATGAACTACTCCGTCTCCAACACCGCGGAGTATGGCGAGTATGTCAGCGGCCCGCGGATCATCACGGCGGAGACGAAGGCGGAGATGAAGCGGGTGCTGGAGGACATCCAGACCGGCCGCTTCGCGCGCGACTGGATGCTGGAGAACCGGGTGAACCAGGCGAGCTTCAAGGCCATGCGCCGGCGGAATGCGGCGCATCCGATCGAGCAGGTGGGCGAGAAGCTGCGGGCGATGATGCCCTGGATCCGGCAGAACGCGCTGGTGGACAAGAGCCGGAACTGAGGGCGGCGGGTCCCGCCCCTGCTTTCAGCCGAACAGAAAAACAGCTTCGGCTGGGAGTCTTCCAGACGGACCGGGCAAGCGCCCCGGAGAAAAGGCCCAGAAAAAGGGCGGAGGGGGTCTTGGGGGAGGAGGTTCCCCTCCTCCCCCAAGGGCAACTCCCGCCCCCGCCTTCAGCAGAAATGCGCCCCCCGCGTCTCCACCGGCACCATGTACAGGC
>DASQVL010000391.1:0-4395 GCA_035640795.1 Crenalkalicoccus sp.
CGAGATCGCGGCGATCCTGCACGAGGGCCAGGCGCGCATGCCGATCCATCTGCGGCGGGGCGCCGGCGCCTATATCTGCGGGGAGGAGACGTCGCTCCTGGAAAGCCTGGAAGGCCATCGCGGCTACCCCCGCCACAAGCCGCCCTATCCCGGCGAGGCGGGCCTCTTCGGGCGCCCCACGCTGATGCACAATGTCGAGACACTGTGGTACCTGCCACAGATCCTCGGCACGGCGGACGGTCCGGCGAAGCACGCGGCAGCGGGACGCAGGGGCCGCGCCGGCCTGCGCCTGTTCTCCGTCTCCGGGCGCGTGCGCGACCCCGGCGCGAAGCTGGCGCCGGCGGGGGTGACGGCACGGGAGCTGATCGAGGAGTTCGCCGGAGGCATGCTGCCCGGCCACCGCTTCGCGGCCTACCTGCCGGGCGGCGCCTCGGGCGGGATACTGCCGGAGCGGCTGGCCGACCTGCCGCTCGATTTCGGAACGCTCGAGCCGCTCGGCTGCTTCGTCGGTTCCGGCGCGGTCGTGATCCTCTCCGACCAGGACGACCTGGCCGAGGCCGCGCGCAACCTCGTGCGCTTCTTCCGCGACGAGAGCTGCGGCCAGTGCACGCCATGCCGCGTCGGCACGGCCAAGGCCGCGCGCCTGCTGGAGGCGCCGCGCTGGGACCGCGAATTGCTGCGCGAGCTGGCGCAGGCGATGGCCGACGGCTCCATCTGCGGCCTGGGCCAGGCGGCCATGAACCCGGTGCTGAGCCTGATGCGGCACTTTCCCGAAGAGGCACTGCCGTGACGATCACCTTCACCCTCGACGGCAAGACCGCGGAGGCCGCGCCGGGCGAGACGATCTGGCAGGTGGCGATGCGGCGCGGCGTGGAAATCCCGCATCTCTGCCACCTCGAACGCCCGGGCTACCGGCCGGACGGCAACTGCCGTGCCTGCCTGGTGGAGGTGGCGGGGGAGCGGGTCCTCGCCGCATCCTGCATCCGCCGGCCGGTCGAGGGCATGGTCGTGCAGACCGCGGGCGATCGCGTGCAGCACGCCCGCCGCATGGTCTTCGAGCTGCTCCTGGCGGACCAGCCGGGCGCGGAGGCGCGCGACGCCGCGGGCGGCTTCGCGCGCTGGGCGCGCCGTCTCGGCGTGCAGCAGAGCCGCTTCGCGCCCGAGCCGCGCGCACCCGCGCCGGATGCCAGCCACCCGGCGATGCTCGTGCAGCTCGACGCCTGCATCCAGTGCGGCCTCTGCGAGCGCGCCTGCCGGGAGGTGCAGCACAACGACGTCATCGGCCTCGCGCACCGCGGCCCCGGGGTGGCGGTCGTCTTCGACCTGGCCGATCCGATGGGCCAGAGCAGCTGCGTGGCCTGCGGAGAGTGCGTGCAGGCCTGCCCCACCGGGGCGCTGCTGGCGAAATCGGTCGTGGACGGGCTGGGCCGGCGCAGCCCGGCCGAGGAACGGACCGTCCCGAGCGTCTGCCCCTATTGCGGGGTCGGCTGCCAGCTGGACTTCCACCTGCGTGACGGGGCCATCGTGGAGGTGACGGGGCGGGACGGTCCTGCCAACCGCGGGCGGCTCTGCGTGAAGGGCCGCTTCGGCTTCGACTACGTCCGCCACCCGGACCGCCTGACCACGCCGCTCCTCCGCATCGAAGGTGCGGCCAAGGATCCGGCAGACTGCACGGACCTCGCGCGCGCCCGCGGCAGGTTTCGCGAGGCGACGTGGGAGGAGGCGCTGGCGCGCGCGGCGGATGGGCTGCGGCGCATCCGCGACACGCGGGGGCCGAACGCGCTGGCCGGTTTCGGCTCGGCCAAGGGCTCCAACGAGGAGGCCTACCTGTTCCAGAAGCTGGTGCGCACCGGCTTCGGCACGAACAACGTGGACCATTGCACCCGGCTCTGCCACGCAGCCTCCGTCGCCGCGCTGCTGGAGGGGATCGGCTCCGGCGCGGTCACGGCGCCCTTCACTGCCGCCAAGGACGCCGAGGTCATCCTCATCATCGGTGCGCGGCCCGACGAGAACCACCCGGTTGCCGCCACCTTCCTCAAGGATGCCGCGGCCCGCGGCGCCCGGCTGCTGGTGTTCGACCCGCGCGCCACCGCGCTCGACCGCTTCGCGGCCGAAGTGGTCCGCTTCGCTCCCGGCCGCGACGTGCCGCTGCTCAACGCGATGCTGCACGTCATCATCGCGGAGGGGCTGTACGACCGGCAATACGTGGCCTCTCACGCCGAGGATTTCGAGCGGCTGCGCGACCACGTTGCGGCGCTGACGCCCGAGGCCATGGCCCCGCTCTGCGGCGTCACGGCCGGCCAGATCCGGCGTGTTGCGCGGCTCTACGCCGGCGCGCGCACCGCGCTGACCCTCTGGGGCATGGGCATCAGCCAGTCCACGCATGGCACGGACAATGCGCGCTGCCTGATCGCGCTCGCGCTGCTCTGCGGCCAGATCGGCCGACCGGGGACCGGGCTGCATCCGCTGCGCGGCCAGAACAATGTCCAGGGTGCCTCGGATGCGGGGCTGGTCCCGATGTTCTTCCCCGACTACTGCTCGACGCAGGAGACGGCAACGCGCCACCGGCTGGAGGAGCTCTGGGGCGCCGAGCTCGATCCGAAGCCGGGCCTCACGGTTGTCGAGATCATGCACGCGGCGGAGCGCGGCACGATCGCGGGCATGTACATCATGGGCGAGAACCCGGCCATGTCGGACCCCGACCTGGCGCATGCCCGGGCGGCGCTCGCCAGGCTCGAGCATCTCGTCGTGCAGGATCTCTTCCTGACCGAGACGGCGGCCCTCGCCGATGTGGTGCTGCCCGCCTCCGCCTGGCCGGAGAAGGCCGGCACGGTCACCAACACCAACCGCCAGGTGCAGATCGGCCATGCCGCGCTGCCGCTCCCCGGGCAGGCACGCCAGGACCTCGACATCATCGTGGAGATGGCGCGCCGCCTCGGCCTGCGCTGGGACTACGCGCATCCGCGCGAGGTCTTCGCGGAGATGGCGGAGGCCATGCCGAGCCTCGCCAACATCACCTGGGATCGGCTGGAACGCGAGGGGAGCGTGACCTACCCCTGTTCCGCGCCGGACGCGCCGGGTGAGGACATCGTCTTCGCCGACCGCTTCCCGACCCCCTCCGGCCGTGGGCGCCTGGTCCCCGCCGGGCTGCGCGATCCGGCCGAGATGCCCGACGCCGACTTCCCCTTTGTGCTCACCACCGGCCGCGAGCTGGAGCACTGGCACACCGGCGCGATGACCCGTCGCGCCGAGGTGCTGGACGCGCTGCAGCCTGTGCCGACCGCCTCGCTCGCGCCCTCGGCGCTGCGGCGGCTGGGCGTGGCGCCAGGCGGGCGGGTCCGGCTGGTGACACGGCGCGGCACGGTGGAACTCGCGGCGCGCGCCGATCCCGGCTTGTCGGAGGAGGTGGTCTTCGTGCCCTTCGCCTATCGCGAGGCGGCAGCCAACCTCCTGACCACCCCCCAGCTCGACCCGGACGGCAAGATACCGGAGTTCAAGTACTGCGCGGTGCGCGTGGAGCCGACCTGACCGGTCGGGGGTGAGGCGATCACCGGCGCGGCCTTCGTCGCCAGGGCGGGCCGAGGCGTCAGGCCGCTTGACCGGAGGGGCGCTGCCCCTCCGGACCACCCGGCCAAGGGCCGAGAGGCCCCTGGACCCCGGGCGTCCTCTGTCCCGTGGCCCGGCCGGCCTGAGCCTTCCCCAGTCCTGTTCCGCGATCGGACCCGGCGAACCGCCCAAACCCATGATACCGCCCTGGATAAATCCTGACTTGCAGCCTGCGAAGCAGGCTGAGCGGCCGAATGGCCGCCGCGGCAAATGCCGCGCCGGCGACTGAGGCCGTTTGTGTATCAACACAAACGCACACCGGTATACCGGCGCGGTGGCGGAGGCGGACGGGAATCGAACCCGCCGCGCGCGGGCAGCGCGCCGCCGGTTTTGAGGACCGGGAGGGCCACCAGGCCCAGGACGCCTCCGCCCCCGCTAACGCGCCATGCCGGGTTCGGATCGTCGCGCCGGCGCCTCGGCCAGGACGCGCCGGTCGCCGACGCGGCGGGTGAAACGCACCGCGTCCAGGTATTCCAGCAGCGGGATGCTGAATTTGCGGGTGGTGCCGAGCAGCGCGCCGACCTCCCCGGCGGTCAGGCCGCCGGGCCGGGCCAGCGCCTCCGCCAGGCGCCGCTTCGCCGCCTCCATGGCGTCGCGGTGGAACAGGATGGTGCGTTGCTGCATGCCGTCCACGGCGCGCACCAGCACGCCGCGCTGCACGAGGAAGCGCAGCGCCTCTGCCCGCCGCCGGTCGCCGGACGCGATCGAAGCCGCGTCGGGCGGCGCGAGACCGGCCTGGCGGTAGAGGGCGGCGAGGCCGAGGGCAAGGTCGCGCGCCTCGCTCCCCAT
>DASQVL010000392.1:0-2594 GCA_035640795.1 Crenalkalicoccus sp.
CCGGAGGACCTTTCGGTGCAGCCCCTGCTGGCGCGCATCGCGGAGGGCGGCGTCACCGAGGTGATCCTCGCCCTGCCGGCGACGGTCGAGGGGGCGACGACGGCGCACTACCTGACCGACCGGCTGCGGCCGACGGGTGTGACGGTGACGCGACTGGCGCAGGGCGTGCCGATCGGCGGTGCGCTGGACGTGCTGGACGAGGGGACGCTGGCTGCGGCATTGAAGGCGCGGCGGGCGGTGTAGCGCGGGCCCGGCTTTCGGCGAGCGTCGGGCCGTGCTCGCCGCGGTCAAGGCCAAGCGCGCTTCGCGCGTCGCCTGCGGCGAGCCTTGACCGCGGCTGCGCGCGGCCCGTCTCGGATCTTGGCCGGGACGGAGAAACGGCCCTTTTTCAGCCGAACAGAGAAACCGGCTTTGGGTCGGCGCGAGAGGATCGGGGAAGCGCGGCGGAAAAGGGATGAGAAAAAGGATGGTGGAGGTCTTGGGGGAGGAAGTTCCCTTCCTCCCCCAAGGGCAGCCTACCGATCCGACACCCGCCGCGCGATCACCGCCACCAGGTCGCCCACATTCGCCAGCCGATCCATCTCCCGCGCCGAGAAGCGCACCCCGAAGCGCGCCTCCGCCGCCATCAGGATCTCCACCTGTCGGAAGCTGTCCCAGCCCTCCACATTCGCGGCCGTCGTCGCCGGCGTCAGCCGGATGTCGTCGCGCAGGAAGAGCTCGGCGAAGATCGCCTCAAGCCCCTGCAGGATTTCCGCCTCGGTCACGCCGCCTCCAGCCGGATCGCCGTCTCGCGCGGCACATAGCCCGCCAGCTCCAGGACGTGGAGCATCGCGTCACCGTCCGACGCCAGCGGCGCGAAGCCGAGGCGCGGGTAGTGTTCCGCCACCATGCCGTTCTTCGGCGTCGGCCGGTACTCGCCGATGAGGCGCGCCGCGCCCAGCGCGCGCGCCTGCTCCACCACCAGGTTCAGCGTCGCCTCCTCCACCTGCCGGCCCAGCACGCGGCAGCTCATCAGCCAGGTGTCGAGGCGGACCGCATCGCCCTGCCGCCGACCAATGACGATGCCGATCACGCCATTGTCGCCGAAGCGGTCCAGCATCCGCAGCTGCAGGCCGAAGGCGGCGGGATCCTCCGCCACCGCGACCGCCTCGGCGTCCGTGTAGCGGCGCGTGGTCAGGTTGAACTGGTTCGTCTTGTTGATCAGCTGGACGATGCGCGGCAGGCCGGCGCGGTCGAAGCGCGACCAGAGCAGGCGCATCTCCAGCTCCCGCAGATAGGCGCCGAGGTCGGTGGCCTGCGCGCGCAGCGTGGCGCGGTCCCGGTTGCCCTGGTACTGCGCGGCGCGGGCGCGGTCCTCCGCCGTCACCGCGACACCCTCGAAATAGCCGGCATCGGCCAGCGTCCGCGGCCAGAGCGCCGGGTCCTCCGGCAACTCCGGCACCGCGACCATCGGCAGCTCCCGCCGCACCAGCGCGCGCTCGAAGGGGTTGTCGTCCAGGAAGACGAGCGAATCGAGGCCGATCGAAAGCTCCTCCGCGATGGCGCGGAGGTTCGCGGGCTTGTCCGTCCAGTTCGCCGCGAAGGCGGCGATTTGGCGCGGGCGGAGCAGCATCTCCGGATGCCGCTCGAAGGCTGCCATCGCCACCCTCTCCTCGTTCTTCGAGCAGACGGCGAGGATCACGCCGCGTTCCGAGAGCGCCAGCGCATGGCGCTGCACGGCGAGGAAGGCCTCGCCCTCGGCGCTCCCCTCCCCCAGCACGATGCCCTCCAGCCCGTCATCGCCGATGACGCCGCCCCAGAGGGTGTTGTCGCAGTCGAGCACCAGGCATTTGCGCGACCGGCCCTGGCGCGCCGCGAGCACGCGCGCCACCAGCTCCCCGTAGAGCGGCGCGGCCTGGGGCCGCACCTCCTGCTTCGCGCGGTGCCAGAGCGCGGGGTCGTGCCAGGCGGCGAGGCCATCGAGCGCTGCGCGCGCATCGAGGGCGACGAGGTCCACGCCCTCCGCCTCCGTCAGCACCGGCAGCCGCGCGTTCAGCCGCGCGAGGAAGCCGGCGGGCGAGCCGGGCAGGCGATGCTCGTTGGCGCCGAGCAGCGGCGGCAGGCAGGGTAGCGCCGTCTGTTGGAGCACGCGCGCGCCGCTCTCCCGCGCCAGGCGCCAGCATTGCCGCAGCTCGTCGCAGGCGGCGTCCAGCGCCGCTTCGGCCTCGGCTTCCGTCATCGCGGGTGAGGCGCCGCGCGCGAGCCGGCGCGCATCGAAGGCGAGCAGCACGGTGGTAGGGCGGAACGCCGCGAGCCAGGAGCGCGGGTCGAGCAGCTCCTGCATAGCCTGGCCGTACCCGCCCTCCCGCGCCGTCAGCGCGATGCCGCGGCGGAGCGCGGCGACGCGGATGGCGCCCAGCAGGTGCGCGAGCGTGGAGCTGCCGAGCACGGCGAGCCGCTCCGGCGCCGTGCCGAGGCCGGGCGGGGCTTCGGTGCCGAAGACCCGCTCCAGCGCCTCGGCGAGGGCATTGGTGCGCGCGAAGTCGAGCGCGGTCTCGGCAAGCGACGCGGCCTCGACCCAGGCGCCGCCGCCGGGGGCGGCGCCGCGCAGCGCC
>DASQVL010000393.1:0-7635 GCA_035640795.1 Crenalkalicoccus sp.
CGGCGCGGCTTCGGTGTCGTGCAGCACGGCGCGGCCGCGCGCGACGAGCGGCGCGAGCGCCTCCGCGAGCGGTGGCGCGCCGCGATGCACGAGGTGCAGGAGGTACTCGCCGCCCGTCCGATCCAGCGCCGCCGCCATGGCGAGGAAGGGCGTCACGCCGATGCCGCCGGCGATGAAGACGTGCCGCCTCGCCTCCGCCGCCAGCGGGAAGGTGCAGCGGGGCAGGGAGAGGGCAACGGCATCCCCCACCGCCAGCCGATCATGCAGGAAGGCCGAGCCGCCGCGGCCCGCCGCCCCCCGCTTCACCGCGATGACGTAGCGGTCCTGCTGCGCGGGATCGCCGCAGAGCGAGTAGGCACGCACCATCGGCGCGCCATCGGCGCCCGGCAGGTGCAGGTCCACATGCGCGCCCGGGCGGAAGCGCGGCAGTTGCCAGCCTTCCGGGTCCATCAGCACGAGGCGGCGGATCGCCGGGCCCGCCGGCGCCGCCTCCGCCACCACGCAGTGAATGTGGCGCATCAGGCGGGACGGATGGCGTCGCCGACCCGCACCTCGCCGCCGTCCAGGATGCGGCAGTTGAGGCCGGAGCGGTGCACCATCGGGTCGAAGACGGGCTTCTCCAGGATCTCCTCGATATGCCGGCAGGGGAAGGAGAGGCGCGTGGCTTCCAGCAGGCAGGAGCCGAGCCGGAAGCGCCGCCCGACCAGGTGGTTCAGGGGGACGCCGCGCGTCGTCACGTTGCGCCGGTGCTCCTCGGGCGCCATGGCGATGCCGTGGTCGCGCCGGATGCATTCCAGCGCCTCTTCCTCGAAGAGGGTGATCTGCCGCCCCTCCTCCGGCTTGTCGGAATAGAAGCCGGCCTCGATGCCGATCATGTAGCGGTCGCCGACGATCCCCCGCCCGGCGACCAGCTCGATCGCCTCCATCGCCCGCATGGGCAGGAAGGCGCGCGGCGTGATGTGCAGATGGGCGACGACGCCGATCCAGCTTGGGGTGACGGCCATGGAGGGTGCTCCCGGATCGGGCAACAGGTTGCCCACCGGGCAGGCTGATGCCACGGCCTCCCCCCCGGGCGCAAGGTGTCGCGCAAGGTGTCGCAAGGGTGTCGCGCAAGGGTGTTCGGCTGGCACCGCGCTTGCAGACCTCCGGCGCGGACAACCGGAGACCACCGCCATGCAGCGCCGCCTCCTGCTCGCCGCCGGCGCCGCCGCGCCCGCCGCCCTCGCGGCGCCGGCCCTCGCCGACCCCCTGCCGGAGCTGCGCTGGCGGTTGACCAGCAGCTTCACCCGCCCGCTCGACATCACCTGGGGCACCAGCGAGTACATGTGCCGCGCGGTCGCCGAGATCACCGGTGGCCGCTTCCGCATCCAGCCCTTCGCGGCGGGCGAATTGGTCCCCGGCCTGCAGGCCATGGACGCGGTGCAGAGCGGCAGCGTGGAGATGGCGCATACCGGCGGGCTGTTCTTCACGGGGAAGAACGCCGCGCTTGCCTTCTCCACCACCGTGCCCTTCATGCTGAACGCCAGGCAGCAGCACGCCTGGTTCTTCCACGGCGGCGGCAATGCCCTGCTGGACGAGGTCTACAAGGGCTTCAACATCCGCGCCCTCCCCTGCGGCAACACCGGCAACCAGATGGGCGGCTGGTTCCGCAAGGAGGTGCAGTCCCCGGATGACCTGAAGGGCCTGAAATTCCGCGTCGCCGGGCTGGCCGGCAAGGTGATGCAGAAGGTCGGGGTCATCCCGCAGCAGATCGCGCCCGGGGACATCTACCCGGCGCTGGAGCGCGGCACGATAGACGGCGTCGAGTTCATCGGGCCTCATGACGACGCCAGGCTCGGCTTCAACAAGGTGGCGAGGTACTACTACTATCCCGGCTGGGGCGAGGGGGGCGCGGTGTTCCACGCCTTCGTCAACCTGGAGAAGTGGCAGGCACTGCCGCGCGCCTACCAGGCCGCCATCGAGACCGCCTGCACCGCCGCGACCACCTGGATGCTCGCGCGCTACGACTGGGAGAACGTGGCGGCGCTCTACGAGCTGGTCGGCCAGGGCGTGCAGCTCCGCCAATTCCCGCCCGAGGTGATCGAGGCACTGTACCGCGCGGCGCAGGAGGTGTTCGCCGAACAGTCCGCCGCCAACCCGCAATTCAAGGCCATCCTGGACAGCCAGGTGGCGTTCCGCGACCGCAGCTACAGCTATCACCAGGTGGCCGACTTCGCCTTCGATGCCATGATGCTCCGCCTGCGCCGCGCCGCGCGCTGACCCTGCCAGGGGGCGTGCGCCAGGGGCTTGCGTCGGGCCGGGCTTCGCGCCCTTATGGGCGGGTCTGGAAAGGACCGGGGCGGCATGGCCGGCCCGGCGGGAGGAAGCATGCCAGCGTTCGGGCCCTTGGCGCGCGGCCGGCGGGCCGGCCAGCGGTAACGGGCGGCGCCCGTGGCACTCCTCGAAGTCCGCGACATCGTCATGCGCTTCGGCGGCGTCACCGCCGTGGCCGGCGTCTCCTTCGATGTCGAGGACCGGCAGATCTGCGGGCTGATCGGCCCGAACGGCGCCGGCAAGACCACGCTCTTCAACGTCATCAGCGGCATCTACCGGCCGACCGAGGGCGAGATCCGTTTCAACGGCACCGTGACCACCGGCCTGCCGCGCCACCGCATGGCCGGGCTTGGCATCGGCCGCACCTTCCAGAACCTCGCCCTGTTCCGCAGCATGACGGTGCGCGACAACGTGCTTTCCGGCGCCCATTGCCTGGGCCAGGGCGGCTTCCTCGGCGCCGCGCTGCGGCTGCCCTCGGCGCGGCGGGAGGAGGCGGAGGCGGCAGCGCGGGCGCGCACCCTGCTGGCCCTGCTGGGCCTCGAGCAGGTGGCCGGGATTCCCGTGGCGGGACTGCCCTTCGGCACCCAGAAGCGCGTCGAGATGGCGCGCGCCCTGATCAGCGGGCCGAAGCTTCTTCTGCTGGATGAGCCGGCGGGCGGGCTGAACCATGGCGAGGTGGATGGGCTCGCTGAGCTGCTGCATGACATCCGCCAGCAATTCGACCTCGCGATCCTGCTGGTCGAGCATCACATGAACCTCGTTATGCGAGTGTCCGACAAGGTGGTCGCGCTCGACTTCGGCAGGAAGATCGCCGATGGCACGCCGCACGAGGTGCGCAGCGACCCGGAGGTGATCCGCGCCTATCTCGGCGAGGATTCGCATGCCGCCGCTGCTTGAGGCGCAGGGCCTCTCGGCCGGCTACGGGCCGACGGAGGTGCTGCACGGCCTCGACTTCCAGGTGGAGAAGGGCGGCGTCACCGCCCTGCTCGGCGCCAATGGCGCGGGCAAGACGACGACGCTCCGGGCCATCTCCGGCATGATCCGCACCTCGGGCGAGATCCGCCTTTCCGGCGAACGCATAGACGGCCGCGCGACGGAGGAGATCGCGCGCCGCGGGGTCGCGCATGTGCCGGACGGCCGCGGCACCTTCATGGAGCTGACGGTCGAGGAGAATTTCCGCCTCGGCGCCTATACGCGCCGCGACCGCGAGGTGCAGTCGGATTTCGAGAAGCTCGGGGAGATGTTCCCCCGCCTGAAGCAGCGCTGGCGGCAGCAGGCGGGCACGCTCTCGGGCGGCGAGCAGCAGATGCTGGCCATCGCCCGTGCTCTCCTGCTCCGCCCCCGCCTGCTGCTGATGGACGAGCCGAGCTTCGGCCTCGCCCCCCTCATCGTGCAGGAGATCTTCGGCATCATGCGCCGCATCCGCGACGAGGCGGGGGTGGGCATCCTGCTGGTCGAGCAGAACGCGAACCTTGCCCTCGACCTCGCCGACCGGGCCTACCTGCTGGAGACCGGGCGCATCGTCGTCTCCGGCCCCGCCGCCGAGATCCGCCAGGACGAGGCGGTCCGCCGGTCCTACCTGGGCTACTGAGAGGAAGGCCGAGGCATGCAGGGCTTTCTGCACCAGATCGTCGCCGGCATCTCGACGGGCGGCATCTACGCCGCGGTGGCGCTGGCGCTGGTCGTCATCCACCAGGCGACGCACCACGTGAACTTCGCGCAAGGGGAGATGGCGACCTTCTCCACCTTCATCGCCTATACGTTGATCCAGGCCGGGGTGCCGTTCTGGCCCGCCTTCCTCGTTACCATCCTCGCCGCCTTCCTGATCGGCGTCGCGGTGGAGCGCGTGCTGATGCGGCCGATGCACAAGGCGCCGGTGCTCGCCAATGTCGGCGTCTTCATCGGCCTGCTGCTGATCTTCCAGTCCGCCTCGGGCTGGATCTTCGGCTACACCGTGAAGGCCTTCCCGAGCCCCTTCGCCAGTGGCGGGCCGCTGCTCGGCGGCCTGATCTCGGCGCATGAGTTGGGCTCGACCGCGGTGACGCTCTTCGTCCTGATCCTGGTATTCGCCTTCTTCCGCTTCACCAAGCTCGGCCTCGCCATGCGGGCCGCGGCCTACAACCCGGTCTCGGCGCGCCTCGTCGGCATCCGGGTGGGGTGGATGCTGGCGCTTGGCTGGGGGCTCGCCGCGGCGATCGGCGCCATAGCGGGGACCATGATCGCGCCCGTCGTCTTCCTCGAACCCAACATGATGGTGGGCATCCTGCTCTACGCCTTCGCCGGCGCGCTGCTGGGCGGCATCGACAACCCGGGGGGCGCGGTGGTGGGCGGCTTCCTGGTGGGCGTGATCGAGAACCTGGGCGGCACCTACCTGGTGGGGACGGAGCTCAAGCTGACGCTTGCCCTGCTCATCATTATCGGCGTGCTGCTGGTGCGTCCCGCGGGCCTGTTCGGCCGCGTCGTCCTGACCCGGGTCTAGGGGGATGAGCATGAGCGAGCGCGTCGCAATTTCCGCCGCCTCCGCCCCCGCCGAGCGCGCCGCGCTGCCCTGGCGCAGCCTGCTCGGCGCCGCCGCCATCCTCGGCCTCGCGGTGCTGCCGCTGCTGCTCGTCTCGGGATATCAGCTCTTCCAGATCACGCTCGCGCTGATCTACGCCATCGCGATTCTCGGCGTGAACATCGTCACCGGCTACAACGGGCAGATCTCGCTCGGCCACGGCGCCTTCTATGCGGTCGGCGCCTACGTCACCGCCATCCTGATGGGGGACCTCGAATGGTCCTACTGGCCGACCCTGCCGATCGCAGCGGTGGTGTGCGGCCTGCTCGGGTATGGCATCGGCTTCCCGGCACTCCGGCTCGGCGGGCTCTACCTCGCCCTCACCACCTTCTCCCTTGCCGTCGCGGTGCCTCAGCTCCTGAAGTACAAGGCGATCGAGGACTGGACGGGCGGCGTGCAGGGCCTCCTCATCAGCAAGCCGGAGCCGCCGGAGTGGCTCGGCCTCTCGGCCGATGAGTTCCTCTACGTCATCGTCGCCCTCGCCACCATCGTGATCTTCCTGCTGGCGCGCAACCTGGTGCAGAGCCGGATCGGCCGGGCGCTGCGCGCCATCCGCGACCAGCCGACGGCGGCCGAGGCGATGGGCATGGACCTTGCCCAACTGAAGACGCGCGCCTTCGCGGTCAGCGCCATGGTCACCGGCATCGCCGGCTCACTCAGCGCCATTGCGATCGAGTTCGTGGCCCCCGACAGCTTCAGCCTGACGCTCTCCGTGACCCTCTTCGTCGGCATGGTGGTGGGCGGCGTCGCCTCGATCATAGGGCCGCTCTTCGGCGGCCTCTTCGTCGTCTTCGTGCCGAACTTCGCCGAGAGCGTCTCCAAGGCCGCGCCCGGCGTGATCTACGGCATCATCCTCATCGCCATCCTCTTCGTCATGCCCTCCGGCGTCGCCGGGCTGCTGCGCCGCGCCGGCAGCCTTCTGGCGCGCCGGGACTGAGCGCTTTCCCGGAAGGAGACCACGCCGCCATGCCGACCCGCCGCCACCTGCTGATCGCCTCGGCCGCCGCCGGGCCGCTGCTCGCCGCGCCGCGCCTCTCCCGTGCCGCGGAGACGCCGGGCGTCACCGACAAGGAGATCAGGATCGGGAACATCATGCCCTATAGCGGCCCGGCCAGCGCCTATGGCGTCATCGGCAAGCTGGAGGCGGTGTTCTTCAAGGCGTTGAACGAGCAGGGCGGCATCGCCGGGCGGCAGATCAACTACATCTCCTACGATGACGGCTACAGCCCGCCCAAGACGGTGGAGCAGGCGCGCCGGCTGATCGAGCAGGACCGCGTCGCCTTCCTGTTCAACACGCTCGGCACGCCGACCAACAGCGCCATCGTGCGCTACGTGAACCAGCGCAAGGTGCCGCACCTCTTCCTCTCGACCGGCGCCGACAAGTGGGGCGACTACAAGGAGCACCCCTGGACCATCGGCTGGCAGCCCAGCTACCGCACCGAGGCGCAGATCTACGCCAAGTACCTGCTGGAGCAGAAGCCGGACGCCAAGGTCGCGCTGCTCTACCAGAACGACGACTTCGGCAAGGACTACGTGACCGGCGTGAAGGACATCCTCGGCGACCGCTTCGACAGAATGGTCAGGACCGTCTCCTACGAGGTGACGGACCCCACCATCGACAGCCAGGTGGTCAACATGCAGGGCTCCGGCGCCGAGGTGCTGATCACCGCGGCCACGCCGAAATTCGCCGCGCAGACCATCCGCAAGGTGGCGGATATCGGCTGGAAGCCGATGCACTTCATGACCAACGTCTCGATCTCGGTCGGCTCGGTGATGGAGCCGGCGGGGCCGGAGAAGGGCATCGGCATCATCACCTCCGCCTACCTGAAGGACAACACCGATCCGGCCTGGGCGAACGATGCCGGCATGCGCGAATGGCGCGACTTCATGGCGAAGCACATGCCGGACGCCGACCTGAACGACGGCAACTACGTGTTCTCCTACGGGGTCAGCCGGTGCCTGCTGCAGGTGCTGAAGCAGTGCGGCGACGACTTCTCCCGCGAGAACATCATGAAGCAGACGACCAGCCTGAAGGACCTGGAGATCCCGACGCTGCTGCCCGGCATCAAGGTGAACACCAGCCAGACAAACTACCACCCGATCCGCGCCATGCAGCTGCAGCGCTGGACGGGGAAGAGCTGGGAGCGCTTCGGCAACGTCATCGAGGGTGCGGAGGTCTGACGCGCCGGGCGGCTACACCGCCGTGTAGCCGCCATCCACCGTCCAGGCCGCGCCGGTGACGAAGGCGGCGCGGTCCGAGCACAGGAACACCACCACCTCGGCGATCTCCTCCGGCTGGCCCAGGCGCGCCAGCGGCACGCGCGCCATGATGCGCCCGCCGCGCCGGCGCATCGTGTCCTCGGTCATCGGCGTCTCGATGTAGCCGGGGCAGACGGCATTCACGCGGATCCTCTCCTCCGCATGGTCGATCGCCGCCGTCCGCGTCAGGCCGAGCACGCCGTGCTTCGCCGCGACATAGGCGGACGCCGTGGGCAGGCCGACGATGGCGGCGATGGAGGCGGTGTTGACGATGGCGCCGCCGCCCTGGCTGCGCATCTGCGCGACTTCGTGCCGCAGGCAGCGCCAGACGCCCGTCAGGTTCACGTCCAGGATGCGCTGCCATGCCTCCGGCGCGACGTCGGCGATCTTCTGCCCCGCGGCGTTCACCTGGTAGGGCGAGATGCCGGCATTGTTGAAGGCGCAGTCCAGCCCTCCGAAGGCGGCGACCGCCGCGCGCACCATCTCGGCCACCGCCGCGTCGTCGG
>DASQVL010000394.1:0-7169 GCA_035640795.1 Crenalkalicoccus sp.
GCCGTGCGCCGACCCCGGACAGAAGCGAGGCACCGGCGACAGGATCAGCGCTCAAGGGGGTTGACTACCAACGGCCCGTTACAGAAGCCTCTGTTTTCAGTGGCCTGCTGGTCCGCTCCGCTCGCTGCTGAAGCAGCGAACTTCGCGGGCAGGACACCAGCGCATGTTCCGTTCACATGTGTTCACGGCAAATGCTCTGTCTCGGTGTTTGCAGAGCAGATTCACGCCCCTCCGTGAGCGGCCCGCGGCATGGGGCTGAACGCAGATCGGAGCTCCGGCGTCGGGATCCGGTCGTCGGACGGATGGCCAGGCGGCTTCCCGGCTCGCGGCCTCTGCGTTGCCCTGCGGCCGCCTACGCGACGAAAACCGGCCTGGCCCCCGCATCGAAAGCGATTCCGGCCTCCCGCAGCGACGCTTCCAGCATCGCCCGGTCCAGCCGCGCATGGCGTTCCAGCAGCCGCAGGTAGAGCCCGACGAAGCGCGGCCCGTGGCCGTCATTCTCGCCCTCCGCCGTGCTGGTCATGGCATGCGCAAGCTCGTGCAGCAGCACCCAGCTCGGCAACTCGTCCGGCGCCTCGATGGCAAGCCGCGTGGCGCGCGCCACCGTCGCGCGGGCGCGGCGCGGCAGCGGGCGCACACGTGGTGGAAAGCGCAGCCCCTCCGACGCCCAGACATGGTCCACCAGCGCCTGCAATTGCGCGAAGGGCACGCGGGAGAGGTCGCGCGGCGCCACCACCGCGTCCTCCCAGGCGTAGAGGCGCCGCGCCGCGGCGTCGCCGCCCGCGGCGCGGCGCATGCTATTCCGCCGCCAGCGCCAGGCCGGGGACGGGCGCGCGGGTGATGGCGCTCATCCGCTCGCGCACCGCGAAGATGCGCAGGCTGAGGTCGCTGACCTCCGGGTTGGCGCGCAGCCGCGCGACGATCGGCCCGTTCGCATAGGCCTCGGCGGCGGCCTGGTCCTCGAACAGGTAGATGCCGCCGGCGCTGCGATCGGCCTCCCCGTCCAGCCAGATCTTCCAGACCAGGCCGGGGACCGAGAGGAATTGCGCGGCGCGCTCATCGGTGTAGCGCGCCTCCCACTCGGCGCGCGGCATCTCCCGGTGTCGGTAGTTGATCTGCACGATCACCATGGCGGGGTGCTCCTCGGGGCAGGGCCAGGGTGGACCCGCGGCGCACCGCCGGGCAACGGCGGATGGAGGTGGGCGCCAGCTGGCCCCTGGGGGAGGAAGGGAAGGTCCCCTGCGGGGGGCCCGCGGTACGGGCCGGCGATCCCGTCTACCGCCGCGGCAGCCTCGCGCCCGGCGCCGCGCCGACCGGCCGGTTCAGCCCGACCCGCGACCCGGCCGCCGCGCCGTGGCGGAAGGCGCCGCCATCCCTGACGGTCGCGGAACGGCTGATCGTGCGCAGCTTCACGCCGAGCTCCGCGAAGGCCGCCTCCACCTTGCGCTCCTTCGCCAGCACCAGGGCGCGGGAGGCCGAGGCGCCGACAGCGGCCGCGCGCTTCGCCGCGAGGGCCGCCGCGCGCTCATCGGCCAGCGCATCCAGCCGCTTCGCCACGCGCTCGGCGAAGCCGTAGCGGAAGCTGCGCAGCACGGCCTGGGGCGGCAGGCGCCGCGCCGCGTAATCCGGCCCGGCACGATAGCGCGCCTCCTCGGTTGCCAGCGCCCGGCCGAGCACGCCGAGCAGCCACTCCGCCATCTGCACGTCCGGCTCCAGCCCGAACAGCACGAAATCCTGCCGCCCGTCGGTCCAGCCGCGGCATTCGCAGAAGCGGAGCAGGGCGGGGAACAGCCAGCGCAGCGCCACGCGCTGCGGCCCGGGGCAGGGCATGCGGCGCTCGCGGCATGCCTCCTCCCGCAGCTCCACCTCGCTCATTGAAAGGCCATAGACCTCGAGCAGCTCGCCCACCTTGGCGGCGGCCGCCATCGCCTCGGCCTCCGAGCAGCCGCGATCCACCGTGCGGGCGGCGAGGGCGCGAATGCGCGCCTTCACCTTGGCGAGCTCGGTCGTCTGATCCATGCGGCGCGGGATGCCCGCGCCGCCGGCCATGGGTCAAGCCCGCGGCGCGTCCCCGAAGGCATGGGCGACGCGGGCATGCACCAGCACCTGTGCGCCGGGGCCGAAGCCCTCCGCCGCGCCATTGCTGCGCGCCACCTCGGCCTCCAGGCGCGTGCCGTCGTCGAGCTCGAGCTCCAGCAGCCGCGCCCCGCCGCGGGAGACGGCGCGCAGCACGCGACCCGGCACGCCCGGCGCGGCGGGTTCCGGCGCGCGCACCTCGATGTCGTGCGGCCGGACCAGCACCACCGCGGCGTCGCGCGTGCCGACATGGCGCAGGAAGCCGGGGCGGACGGGCACGCGCACCGCATCGCCCAGGAATTCGGCGACGAAGGGCGTGGCGGGCGTGTCGTAGACCTCGGCCGGGGCGCCGATCTGCTCGAGCCGCCCCTTGTTCAGGATCGCGACGCGGTCGGCGAGCTCCAGCGCCTCCTCCTGGTCATGCGTCACGAACAGCGTGGTCAGTCCCAGCCTCTCGTGCAGCTCGCGGAGCCAGCGGCGGAGGTCGCGGCGCACCTTGGCGTCCAGCGCGCCGAAGGGCTCGTCCAGCAGCAGCACGCGCGGCTCGATGGCGAGCGCCCGGGCGAGCGCCACGCGCTGCCGCTGGCCACCGGAGAGTGCGCTGGGGCGGCGTTCCGCGAAGGCCGAGAGCTGCACCATCTCCAGCAGCTCCATCACGCGCGCGCGGATCGCGGCCTCGGCGGGCCGCTCGCGGCGCTTGCGGGCGCGCAGGCCGAACGCCACGTTCTCGAACACCGACATGTGCCGGAACAGCGCGTAGTGCTGGAAGACGAAGCCGATGCGCCGCTCGCGGGCCGGGATGCTGGTCGCGTCCTCGCCGCCCAGCAGGATGCGGCCGCCCTCGATGGTCTCGAGTCCGGCGATGGCGCGGAGCAGCGTCGTCTTGCCGGAGCCGGAGGGGCCGACCATGGCGAGCAGCTCGCCCTCCCGCGCCGTCAGGCTGACGCCGTCCAGCGCCGCGGCGGGATTGCCGGCACGGCCGCCATAGCGCTTGACGACGTTCTCGATGGCGATGGCGACCATGTCTCAGCCCCCTTTTCCGGCGCGGCGCGCCATGCGGCGTTCCAGCGCAACCTTGAGCACGAGCGTGACGACGGCGAGCAGGGCGAGCAGCGACGCGACGGCGAAGGCGCCCAGCTCGTTGTACTCGTTGTGCAGGATCTCGATGTAGAGCGGCATGGTCGTCGTCTCGCCGCGGATGGAGCCGGAGACGACCGCGACCGCGCCGAACTCGCCCATGGCCCGCGCATTGGTCAGCAGCACGCCGTAGAGCAGGCCGAGCCCGGCATTGGGCAGGCTGACGCGCAGCAGCGTGGTGACCGCGCCGGCGCCGAGCGTCGCCGCCGCTTCCTCCTCCTCCACCCCCTGGCGGCGCATGATCGGGATCATGGTGCGCGCGACATAGGGGAGCGTCACGAAGGTGGTGGCCAGCACCATCCCGGGGACGGCGAAGATGATCTTCAGGTCGTGCGCCGCGAGCCAGGGGCCGAGCCAGCCCTGCGCGCCGAAGAGCAGCACGAAGACCAGGCCGGCGACCACCGGGGAGATGGAGAGCGGCAGGTCGAGCAGCGCGGTCAGCAGCGACCGCCCGCGGAATTCGTGCTTGGCGATGGCCCAGGCTGCGGCGATGCCGAGCACCGTGTTGAGCGGCACCGCGATGGCCGCGACCAGCAGCGTCAGGCGGATTGCGGCGGCGGCGTCGGGCTCGGCCAGCACCTGCAGGAAGGGCAGGACGCCGCGGGACAGCGCCTCCGCCAGCACCACGGCGAGCGGCAGCACGAGGAACAGCGCGATCCAGAGCAGGCCGAAGCCGATCAGCGCCCAGGCGACCGGCCCGGGGTCGCGCAGTGCGGGGCGCGCGGTGGCGGCGGGGCTCATCGCGCTCTCTCCTTCTCCAGGCGCCGCTGCAGCCAGGCGCTCACCATCAGCAGGACCAGGGAGGCGCCGAGCATGACGCAGGCGATCGCCGCCGCGGCGGCGTAGTCGTACTGCTCGAGCTGCACGATGATCAGCAGCGGCGCGATCTCGCTCACATGCGGGATATTGCCGGCGATGAAGATGACACTGCCGTATTCCCCGACCGCGCGGGCGAAGGCCATGGCGCAGCCGGTCGCCGCGGCAGGCGCGAGCGCGGGGATCACCACGCGCGTGATGGTGCGCCAGCGGGAGGCGCCGAGCAGGGCGGCGGCTTCCTCCACCTCCGGCTCCAGATCCGCCAGCACCGGCTGTACGCAGCGCACCACATAGGGCAGGCCGATGAAAAGCAGCGCCACGAACACACCCGCGGGGGTGAAGGCGAGCTTCACGCCGAACAGCGCGGCAACCCGCCCCGCGATGCCGTCCGGCACGCAGAGCGCGGTCAGCGCGATGCCGGCGACCGCGGTCGGCAGGGCGAAGGGCAGGTCCATCAGCGCGTCCGCGAGCCGCCGCCCGGGGAAGCGGTAGCGCACCAGCACCCAGGCCAGCACCAGCCCTACGCCAAGGTTCACCAGCGCCGCGAGCAGCGAGGCCCCGAAGGAGAGGCGATAGGCGGCCAGCGCGCGGTCCGAAAAGGCGGCCGCCGCGAATTCCGACCAGGATTGGCCGGAGGCGCGGATGACCAGCGCCGTCAGCGGGATCAGCACCAGCAGGCAGAGTCCGGCGAGGGCGAGGCCGAAGGCCGCGCCGAAGGCCGGGACGGCGGTCGGGCGGTGGAAGCGCCACACGCCGACGTGAAGCGTCGCGCTCATCGGGCGGCCATCACGCGGTCGAAGCTGCCGCCATCGGCGAAATGCGCCGCATGCGCCTTGTCCCAGCCACCGAACACCTCGTCTATCGTGAATAGCGGAAGCGCCGGCAGGCGCTTCAGGTCCGCCGCCGCCGCGTACTGGGGCGCAACGGGGCGGTAGTAATGTTTCGCCGCCAGCGCCTGGCCGGTCGGGCTGTAGAGGTAGCCGAGGTAGTCGCGCGCCAGCGCTTCCGTCCCCCGACGCTTCGTCACCGTCTCCACCACCGCGACCGGCGGCTCGGCCAGGATGGAGCGGGAGGGGAGGACGACCTCGTAACCGCCGCCGGCCTCGGCGAGCGCCAGATAGGCCTCGTTCTCCCAGGCCAGCAGCACATCGCCGATGTTGCGGCGGACGAAGGTAGTGGTGGCGCCGCGCGCGCCGGTGTCCAGCACGGGCGCGTTGCGGAAGATGGCGGTGAGCAGCGTCTGCGCCGTGGCGTCGTTGCCGCCCGGCTGAGCGAGCGCCCAGCCCCAGGCCGCCAGGTAGTTCCAGCGCGCACCGCCCGAGGTCTTGGGATTCGGCGTGACGACGCCGATGCCGGGCCGCGTCAGGTCGCCCCAGTCCTTGATGCCTTTCGGGTTCCCGGCGCGCACCAGGAAGACGATGGTGGAGCGATAGGGCGCCGCACGCTCCGGGAAGGCGGTGCGCCACTGGGGCGTCACCAGGCCGCGCTCGGCCAGCGCGTCGATGTCATGGCCGAGGGCGAGGGTGACGACATCGGCCTCCAGCCCGTCCAGCACGGCGCGGGCCTGGCGGCCGGACCCGCCATGCGACATGCGGATGCGCACCGTCTCGCCGGCGCGCTGCCGCTCCTCGGCGAAGGCGGCGTTCAGGTCGCGGTAGAATTCCCGCGTCGGGTCGTAGGATACGTTGAGCAGATTGCGCTCCTCTCCGGCGGCGCGGGCGAGGGCGGGCAGGGCGAGTGCGGTGGGGCCGCCCAGGAGGAGGGACCGGCGCGAGGGCATCCTGTGTCGTCCATTCCTGCTTGATCCCTTTTACCTAGCGAACCAATGGGGAAACAATCAAGCCTTGTTCTTGGCCTGGCCCGGCGGGTCAGTCCGAGAGTTCGAGCACCGCGGCTGAGGGACGGCCCGCCAGGTCGGCCACGGTCGTGTGGTCCAGGATCCGAGCCGTCGCGTCCCGCACCTGCCGCATGACCAGGCGGATGGTGCAGCTCTCCGGCTCCGGGCAATCGGCGCAAGGACGGTAGGCGGAGAGGCTGGCGCAGGGGATGGGGGCGAGCGGCCCGTCCACCATGCGGATGACGTCGCCGACGCGGACCTCGGCCGGCGGGCGGGCCAGGACATAGCCGCCCGCCTTGCCGCGGGTACTGGACAGCACGCCGTGCCGGCGCAGTTCCAGCAGGATGGATTCCAGGAATTTCTGGGGCGCGTGCGCCCGGTCCGCCACTTCGTGGATCGGCAGTGGCACGTGCGGGTCCGCATCGGCCAGCACGGCCAGCGCGCGCAGCGCGTACTTGGCCTTCTGGGTAAGCATCGGCAGGCGATAGCCCGCAATATGGGCGACGGGAAGGCGATTCCCAAGCGGGACCATGGAGATTGTCGGTCTGCTGGGACTTCCCAGGCGGTGACCGCGGGCCCGGCGCCGATCCGCACCTGCGGCAGCCCGCGATTCACGCCCCGGCGCGCCCACCTTGGGTGTGCACAGCCGGGACGATCACGGGCTAGGCTGGTTCCCGACGTCAAACGACCGGAGACGATGCATGCGCCGCATACTGATGGCCGCCGCCCTGCTGGGCGGCGCCGCCCTGACCGCACCGGCCGGGGCGCAGACCTTCCGCTGGGCCAATGACGGCGACGTCAACTCCATGGACCCCTACACGCGGCAGGAGACCTTCCTCCTCGCCTTCAACTCCAACATCTACGAGCCGCTGGTCCGCCGCGACCGCCGCATGCAGGTGCAGCCGGCGCTGGCGGAAAGCTGGGAGCAGCCCTCCCCCACCGTCTGGCGCTTCCACCTGCGCCGGGGCGTGAAATTCCAGGACGGCACGCCCTTCACGGCAGACGACGTGGTGTTCAGCGCGGGACGGGCGCGGGCGCCGGGCTCCAACATCCAGTCCGTGCTGGCGACCGTCGCCGCCATCCGCAAGGTGGACGACCACACGGTGGAGTTCGAGACGCGCTACCCCAACCCGATCCTCCCGCAGGAGCTCACCATCCTCGGCATGATGTCCAAGGCCTGGGCGGAGGCGCACAACGCGACGCGGCCGGCCGACCTGACGACGCGGGAAGAGAACTTCGCCACGCGCAACGCCATGGGCACCGGCCCCTTCCGCCTGGTCAGCCGCGAGCCCGACCGCCGCAC
>DASQVL010000395.1:0-2658 GCA_035640795.1 Crenalkalicoccus sp.
TCTCCTGCTCCCTCGCCCCAGCGGATGGGCCGGTTTCTGTCTAGTGTCCTGCCCGCGAAGTTCGCTGCTTCAGCAGCGAGCGGAGCGGACCAGCAGGCCACTGAAAACAAAGGCTAGTGGACCGAGAACGAAGTCCGAAGGACTTCGGAATCGGGACACTAGTCTATGGCGTCGCCCACCGCGTGGATGGGCTGGCCGATCGGCTTGCCCACCACCGGCACCACCTGGACCACGTCGCCGGTCACCCGGAAGGGCAGGGCGACCAGCCCGCAGCCCGCCAGCGCCATACAGCCCAGCAGCAGCATCAGCGCGCGCACCATCGGCATCCTCCTTCGCCCATCCCGGTCCCCGCGATGCGTCCCAGCTTCAACCGGCGGCGGCGCCCTCCGTTCCGGCGATCCGCCCATCCTCCAGCCCGATCACCCGGCCGCAGCGCGCGGCGAGCGCGGGATCGTGGGTGATCAGCAGCAGCGTCGTCCCGAGCCGCGCCCTGAGGCCGAACAGCAGGTCCATCACCTGACCGCCGGTCGCCCGGTCCAGGTTCCCGGTCGGCTCGTCGGCCAGCAGCAGCGGCGGCTCGGCGACCGTCGCGCGGGCCAGCGCCACACGCTGCTGCTCGCCCCCCGAAAGCTGCCCGGGATAATGGGCGAGACGATGGCCGAGCCCGACCGATTCCAAGGCGGCGCGGGCGCGGTCGAAGGCGTCCCGCCGCCCGGCGAATTCCAGCGGCACCGCGACATTCTCCAGCGCCGTCATGGTCGGCACCAGGTGGAAGGCCTGGAAGACGATGCCGACCGTCTTTCGCCGAAAGCGGGCGAGCGCGTCCTCGTCCAGCGCCGCCAGCGCCTGCCCGGCGACGGAGAGCGTGCCGCCGGTCGGCCGCTCCAGCCCTGCCAGCAGCATGAGCAGCGAGGTCTTGCCGGAGCCGGAGGGGCCGACCAGCCCCACCGCCTCGCCCGCCCCTACGGCGAGGTCCACACCTCGGAGAATGTTGACCGGGCCGGCCGCCCCCGCCACGCTGAACCGGAGGTCCCGCGCCGCGATCAGCGGGGGGTTGTCCGGTTCGCCGGGCGCGGGTCGGAGGTTCTGGGCTATGGCATCCATGGCGCCTTCAGGGCTGCGGGATGCCCCACGATATGGGCGGCGCGCGGCGCTCCGCATCGCGGGCCTCGCGGCCATGGCACCCCTGGCGGCGCGCGCCGCGACAAAGCCGCTCCGCCTGCTCGCGCTCGGCGACAGCCTGACCGCGGGCTACGGCCTGCCGCCGGGGGAGGGGTTCTGCCCACAGCTCGAGGCCGCGCTGCGCGCCCGGGGGCGGGAGGTCACCGTCCTCAACGCCGGCGTCTCCGGCGACACCTCGGCGGGCGGCCTCGCCCGTCTCGACTGGGCGCTGGCGGGCCAGCCCGATGCCGCCCTGGTCGAACTCGGCGCCAATGACGGGCTGCGCGGCCTCGACCCGGGGGCGATGGAGCGCAACCTGGCGGCGATCCTCGAGCGGCTGCGGGCGGGGCACGTCCCGGCACTGCTCACGGGCATGCGGGCGCCGCCCAATTTCGGCGCCGCCTATGGCCGCGAATTCGCCGCTGTCTTCCCGAGACTGGCGGCCGCGAAGGAGGTTCCGCTCTACCCCTTCTTCCTCGACGGGGTGGCGTCGGAGCCGGCGCTGAACCAGGCGGACGAGCTCCACCCCAATGCCCAGGGCGTGGCGGTCATCGTCCGCCGCATCCTGCCGGCGGTGGAGCGGCTGCTCGACCGCGCGGCGAGCTGATCCGGGCGAGGCCGAGGAGATGATCATGCGCCTGTTCGTGGCCCTCGCCCTGCCCGCCGCCCTCAAGGCGCAGCTCGCCCTGCTTGCCGGCGGCATCCCGGGCGCCCGCTGGGTGCCGCCGGAGAACTACCACCTGACGCTCCGCTTCATCGGCGAGGTCGAGGGCTGGCAGGCGCAGGAGGTGGACGATGCGCTCGCCGCCATCCGCGCCCGGCCCTTCGAATTGTCGTTGCGGGGCCTTGGCACTTTCGAGAAGGCGGGGCGGATCCAGGCGCTCTGGGTCGGGGTGGAGCGGACCGAGGGCCTCTCCTTCCTGCAGTCGAAGGTGGAGACGGCGCTGCAGCGCATCGGGCTGGAGCCGGAGCGGCGCCGCTTCGCCCCCCATGTGACGCTGGCGCGGACCGAGAAGGCGCCGCCCGAGAAGCTGATCGGCTTCGTGCAGGCGCACAACCTGTTCCGCGCGCCGCCCATGACGGTGGAGAGCTTCACCCTCTACTCCTCGCGCCTCGGCAAGGAGCAGGCGGTCTATGTGCCGGAGGTGGAGTACGGGCTGGCGTGATCGCCACTCTCAGGGCACTGCGACCCCCGGGGCGCCGCCCGGGACCGGCTCCAGCAGCCCCGCATCGTTCTCCGCCACGCGGCCGACCCGGGCGCCGACCGGCCAGATCCGGAGCTCCGGGGTCAGCGCGCCGGAGAGCATCCCGGCGAGCGCCTCCTCCTCCGCCGGCGCCTCGCCGAGCCAGGCCGCCCAGGCCTCCCGCGGCGGCATCACCGGCATGCACGCGTGCAGCGGCCGCAGCACGGCATGGCCGCCGTGGTCACGATGGCGTAGCTGCGCAGCACCTCGCCGCTCGCCGGGTCGCGCCAGCCGGACCAGAGGCCAGCGTTGA
>DASQVL010000396.1:0-5075 GCA_035640795.1 Crenalkalicoccus sp.
GCTGCTGCTCGGCGCGGCGCTCGGCGCCTGCGTGCCGGTGGTGCGGCCGGCCGGGCCCGCCGTGGTGGCGCCGGCGATCGCGACGGATGCGCTGCTGATGCCCGACGGCGCCCGGCTGCCGCTGCATGCCTGGCTGCCCCAGGGCCCGCCGCGGGCGGTGCTGCTCGCCCTGCACGGCTTCAACGACTACTCGGTGGACTTCATGGAGGATGCGGCGCCGCGCTTCGCCGCCGCCGGCATCGCCGTCTATGCCTATGACCAGCGCGGCTTCGGCGCGGCGCCCAACCGCGGGATCTGGCCCGGCGCGCGGACGCTGGTGGCGGATGCCGGCACGGCGGCGCGGCTGATCAAGGCGCGGCATCCCGGCCTGCCGCTCTTCATGCTGGGGGAGAGCATGGGGGCGGCGGTGATCATCCTGGCGGCGAGCGGCCCGGCGCCGCCGCCCGCCGCCGGCTACCTGCTGCTGGCACCGGCGCTCTGGGGCCGCGCGGGGATGAACGCGGCGATGCGCTGGGGCCTCTGGCTCGCCAGCCGGACCATTCCGGTGGTGGGCTTCCGCGGCGGCGTCGCCGGCATCACGCCGACCGACAACGAGGCGGCGCTGCGACGCTGGATGAATGACCCGCTGACCCTGAAGAGCACGCGGGTGGATGCGGCACATGGCCTGGTGGACCTGATGGACGCCGCCGTCGCCGCGCTGCCGGCATGTTGCCGGGCGGAGGGCGTTGCGGGCCTGGCGCCGACACTGGTGCTCTCCGGCGGACGGGACCAGATCGTCCCGACGCGCGTCGCCCGGCACGCCCTGACCGCGCTGCCGGAGGACGGGCCGGTGCGCATCGCCTTCTACCCCAAGGGCTACCACCTGTTGCTGCGGGACAAGGATGCGTCTCAGGTGGAGGCGGACATCCTGGCCTGGATGGCGGCACCCGCCGCGCCCTTGCCCTCCGGCGCCGACCGCGCCGGGCGGGACTGGGTGGAGGAGGCGGGACCTTGATCGGCCGGGCGTGCTGCCGCGCCTTGTCCCCGAAGCAGATCGCGGAGGGGAGGGCGCAACCGGGAGCGTCCACGGACAAGCGGCAATCGCTCCAACAGGATCTACAGCGAAGCTGATCACCTGTAGAAAAGGTAGTCGGCCGTGTATGCGACACGCCGCTCTGTTCCGACCGTCGGACAGGCGCCGGTCGGCCCGACTCCGCCGGAGGTGTTGACCCGTTGGACGAAACGCACGCCGGCAAGTACCCCCGATCCCGAGGATTCTGCCGACAATAGCAGCCAGGGAATTGCCCCCGCCTTCGGAGCGGGCTCGCTCGCCAGAACCTTGCCGACGACTTTGGAGCCATCGGGAGCTTCCCAGGTCGGGCCGGCATAGTGCTTGGCGAACGGCCTGCCCTGCGCGTCGATAAGCTCGGCTTCAGGGGCCTTTAAACGCCATTCCCTTGCCCCCGATTTGACGGTGCAGGCGTAGATCTGAACGCCATTGGCGGCGTACCTGCCGATCAGCGGTTCCTCCTGCGGAGGTACGAGTTTGGCCGGAATGTCCCGAGCGATCGCGGAAAACGCGAAAAGCGCAAGAGCAGCAAAGGTGAATAGCGAACGGGTGAGCATGAACGGTCCCTATCACAGATGCACGGGTACGATGATGTGGCTTGCGAGGTTGTGGTGTTCGATTCCCCAGCCGAAGCTATTCAGGCACTTATCGGGGGCCTGCCGTCAGGTGCCGAAAACAGGGTGTTCTTGTGCCGTGCGTCCGGGCTGCGCCCACTCGGCCTGATATGATGCTGAACCGGCTCGCAACAAGGAAATCCGGGCTAGGGCGTTTTCACCCGTGCCGTGCACGGCTGAAACGCCCTAGCGCCTTGTTCTTGATCGCATTTCCCGCGGCGAACCGCGCACACTTCGCCTGGAAATGCTCTAGCCCTGCACGCCGAAGTAGTCGGCGTAGGCCGCGAACCGCTCGCGCGCCTCCCGCCGGTCGATGCCGAACTCCTCCAGCGAATGGGTCAGCCTGCCGTAGCCGCCCTGCGGCAGCTCGGCGACGCAGCGCTCCATCCGCTGCCGCGCCGCAGCGCCGAGCGGCAGGCCGAACTGCTCGTAGAGCGCGGCGACGCTGGCCATCGGCGCCCGCACCAGGTCGCGGAAGTGCAGGTGCACGACCCGCTCCGGGGGGAACAGGCGTTGCGCATGGGCACGGATCATCGCCTCCGTGCCGGCGAGCCAGTCGCCCGTAACTTGGCGCCCGATCGCCTGGCGGTCCAGCCGCGAGGTGAAGGGGCGCCGGAGGATGGCGGTCAGCCCCGCGACGGAGGCGAGCACCTCGAGCGGGTCGCGGTGCAGGAAGACCAGCCGCGCATCCGGATAGACCTCGGCCAGCGCCTCCAGCGCGAAGACGTTGTCGGGCGACTTCAGGACCCAGCGCCGCCGCCCGCCCTCCGCATGCTGCAGGTGCTGCAGGAAGACCCGGTGGAAGCGGTAGGCGGGCAACTGGTCCGCCGCGCGGAGCCAGCTCCGGTAGCGCGGCACGTTGTGCACCATGTCGAAGCGGAAGCTGCGGAACGCATGCGCGGTGATCGCCGTGCATTCCTGCGGAGAGGCGGCGTTGATCGGGTGCGCGTCGCGGAAGCCGGGCGCCATGCGCTCGAAGGCGGCGAGCTGCCGGTTGACCGTGGCGATGCGCCGCGCCGGCGGGTCGTCCCGGCTGCGCGGCAGGGGGTAGACGGTCTCCCAGACGGAAGGTGAGCGGTTCCCGGGATCCTCCGCCAGCACCTTGTGGAGGAAGGTGCTGCCGCTGCGCGGCATGCCGGTGATGAAGACCGGCGCCGTGACGGGCGCAGCGAGCAGCTCCGGCTCGCGCGCCGCGCGTTCCTGCAGCGCGGCGAGGTTGCGCAGCAGCCGCAGGATGTCGAAGCGCGCGGCGAGGCAGCCGAACAGGGTGAGGTCGGCGCGGCTGCGGTAATCCTCGAGCAGGATGCCGAGCGGCGCCTCGGCCTGCACGGCGGCGAGCGCCGGGCCGCAGCCGGCGCGCTCGACCAGCGCCTGCGGCCGCAGCATGCGGTCCGGCAGCCCCAGGGAGGACATGGCCCGGCGGCCGAGCGCCGCCAGGAGGCCGGCGGCGGCGTGGGCGGCGGCGGGCACGCTGCCGCCGGCTGAAAGGTCAGACTCCCGCATGGCGGCCTCCGCGCCCGGCCCGCGCGCGGACCGCACGGTGCCCGGCTCCGGGCCGATGGCGGCGGAGCGGCCCGGGCAGGTCGGCACGCGCGAGGGCACCCCAGGGTGCCTCGGGATTCGACGGCGGAGGCGGAGACAGAATGATCATGGCCCCGAAGACGAACTTCGTGCAAGGCATTGGCCGCGACTCCTCCCGGGGTTGGTTGGTTCCACTCAAATCGGCCGCAGGGCTGGGCACGATCCGGGATTTGATCCGCCGGTCCGTCTGCGCCGGCTGCCCGAGCGGCTTCGCGCGCCAGCGCCGGCTGCAACCGGCTGTGCGCGAGACTGCGACAGCCCTGCTGATCCAGCCCATGCGGACACCGCATTGGTGCCCTGCCCGCGAAGCTCGCTGCTTCAGCAGCGGACGGAGCGGACCGGCAGGCCACTGAAACCAAAGGCCAGCGTCCCGATCAGAAGGGCGCCGCACCGGCGGCGAACTTCGGAATCGGGTCACTAGAACTCCTCCAGCAGCCGCCCGAACCCCTCGATCCGGTCGGCGATGCCGTTCGCCCGCAGCGCGTGCCAGTAGGTCGCCGTATTGATGGCGATCACCGGCTTGCCGAGCCAGAGCTCCGCTGCGGCGGCCAGGCGCGCCATGGAGAGGTTCGTGCCGACCTGCACGATGGCGTCCACCTCCGTCCCGTCCAGCGCGCGCAGCGCGTCGCGGCAGCGCGCCGGCGGCACCTCCGCGATTCCGGTCCAGCTCGTGCACTGCAGGGCGATGTCGCGCACCGCCTCGTAGCCCATCTCGCCGAAATAGCGCGCGACCTCGGCGTTCATCACCGGCCAGTAGGGCGAGAGCACGGCGATCCGCCGCACCCCGCCATAGGCGGCGAGCGCCGCGGCGCAGGCATGGCTGCCGATGCTGATGTCGCGGCCCGCGGCCTCCTGCACCTGGCGGACAAAGGCATCGGCGCCGGCACGGCCACCGAAGAAGGTCACGGCGGACATGCCCATCACCAGGTAGTCCGGCGCGCAGGTCATCACGTTCCGCACGGCGTCCAGCACCCCGGCGCCGATCGCCTCCACCCCGGCGCGGAAGCTCTCATTGCTCACCGCATCGGCGTTCGGGGTGAAGATGCCGCGGTAGTGGTTGGTGACGCCGGCCGGGCGCATGGCGTCGAAATCCGGCTGCACGACGGTGTTGGTGGAAGGGCCGATGACGCCGAATTTCCGGCGCCAGCCGAGCACGTCGCGTGCCACCGCCATCCTCCGTCGCCCTGCGGCGGAGCCTGCCACAGAATGCGTGCATGGCGCAGCCCCGCCGGAGTAACGAAGCTGATGGCTGGCGAAGTTCATCGCCCATGTCGCACGTCCGGGGGAAGGTAGGGGCGCCCAAGGACGATGCGGAGCATGGCCGTCGGGCCCGTCACAGGGGCAGCGCCCCTCTGCGACATTCACCCCCGCAGCCGCGCGACGGTAACCTCCCGCACCTCGCGGTCTTCCAGCTCCCGCGTCGTCGGCACGGCGAAGCGCGCGATCGGCTCCAGGCCCTCGCGCGGCGCATAGGCGCGGCCGGGATCGGCCAGCCACACCTCCGCCCCCTCGGCCGCCAGCCCTCGCAGCCAGGGCAGCAGCCGCGCCGCCATCGCCGCCTCGTAACAGACATCGCCGGCCATCACGATGTCCCAGCGGCCCGGCCCGCCCACCAGGTCGCCCTCCAGAGCCGCCACCGCCGCGCCATTCAGCGCCGCGTTCAGCCGGATGGCGGCGCAGGCCAGCGGGTCGAGCTCCGCCGCCTCCACCATCGCCGCGCCGGCGCGCGCCGCGGCGATCGCCGCCAGGCCGCTCCCCGCCGCGAAGTCCAGCACGCGACGTCCCGCGACCCGCGCCGGCTCGTCCAGCACGAGGCGCGCCATGGCCTGGCT
>DASQVL010000397.1:0-3409 GCA_035640795.1 Crenalkalicoccus sp.
GGCCTGCTGCGCAGCCTGGACTACGCGGCGGCGGTCGCCACCGCGAACGAGGTCTCGGCCGCGGCCAGCGCCGCGCCGGTGGAGCGCCGCGCCGCGCTGTTCGCCCGGTGGCGCAACGAGGCGGCGGCCGCCTTCCTCGCGGCCTACCGCGCCATAGCGGCTGCCGCGCCGGAACCCTGGGTGCCGGAACAGGCGGAGGCGCCCTTGACCGACCTCTTCCTGATCGAGAAGGCGGCCTATGAGGTGCGCTATGAGGCGGCGAACCGCCCGAACTGGATCGGCGTGCCGCTGCGCGGCCTCGCCGCCCTCGCGGACCGACTGCTCGCATGATGGATGCGCAGTCCGTCGAGGCGCTGGTCGCCGGCCGCCACGGTGACCCCTTCGCCCTGCTCGGCCGGCATGGCGAGGAGGTGCGGAGCTTCCAGCCCGGCGCGCAAGGCGTGGCCGTGCTGGCGCGCGGCGATGGCGAGGAGCTCGGGCGGCTGGAGCGCGTGCATCCCGCCGGCCTCTTCGCCGGCCGCGTGCCGCGCCAGGCGCCCTACAAGCTGCGCATCGAATGGCCCGGCGTGGTGCAGGAGACGGAGGACCCCTACGATTTCGGCCTCCTCCTCGGTCCGCTCGACCTGCACCTGTTCGCCGAGGGCCGGCATCTCGAGCTCGGCCGGATCTTCGGCGCGCAGGCCATGGTGGTGGAGGGCGTGCCCGGCGTGCGCTTCGCCGTCTGGGCGCCGAATGCCTCGCGCGTCTCCGTCGTCGGCCCCTTCAATGGCTGGGACGGGCGGCGCCACCCGATGCGGCGGCGGCAGGAGGCCGGGGTGTGGGAGCTGTTCATCCCGCGCCTCAGGCCCGGCGCGCTCTACAAGTACGAGATCCTCGGGCCGGACGGCGAGCTGCTGCCGCTGAAGGCCGACCCCGTGGCGCTCGCCACGGAGGCGCCGCCCGCCACCGCATCCCGCGTCGCCGATCCCTCGCCCTTTCCCTGGACGGACGCGGCATGGCTGCGCGGCCGCGCGGCGCGCCAAGCGCCGGATGCCGCGATCTCGATCTATGAGGTACATGCGGGATCCTGGTGGCGCGATGCGGAGGGGAACTCGCCGGACTGGGACCGCCTCGCCGACCGGCTGATCCCCTACGTCCAGGGCATGGGCTTCACGCATCTCGAGTTGCTGCCGATCATGGAGCATCCCTTCGGCGGCTCCTGGGGCTATCAGCCGCTCGGCATGTTTGCGCCCTCCGCCCGCTTCGGTACGCCGGCCGGCTTCATGCGCTTCGTGGACCGCGCGCATGCCGCGAATATCGGCGTCATCCTGGACTGGGTGCCGGCGCATTTCCCGACCGACGCGCACGGCCTCTACCGCTTCGACGGCACCCATCTGTATGAACACGCCGATCCGCGCGAGGGCTTCCATCGCGACTGGAACACGGCGATCTACAATTTCGGCCGCAACGAGGTGCGCGGCTTCCTGCTCGCCTCCGCCATGCACTGGCTGGAGGATTTCCACGTGGACGGGCTCCGCGTGGATGCCGTCGCCTCCATGCTCTACCGCGACTACTCGCGGCCCGCGGGCGAGTGGATCCCGAACCGCTATGGCGGGCGGGAGAACCTGGAGGCAGTGGAGTTCCTGAAGGAGCTGAACGCCACGGTCGCCACGCGCATGCCCGGCGCCGTGGTGATCGCCGAGGAGAGCACCGCCTGGCCCGGTGTGACGAAGCCGGTGGAGGAGGGAGGCCTCGGCTTCTCCTACAAGTGGAACATGGGCTGGATGCACGACACGCTCCGCTACATGGAGCGTGACCCGGCCCACCGGTCCTGGCACCACGACGACATGACCTTCGGCCTGGTCTATGCCTGGAGCGAGCGCTTCATCCTGCCGCTCAGCCATGACGAGGTGGTCTACGGCAAGGGCTCGCTGCTGCGGAAGATGCCGGGCGACCCGTGGCGGCAATTCGCCAATCTGCGCGCCTATCTCGGCTTCATGTGGACGCATCCCGGAAAGAAGCTGCTGTTCATGGGGGGCGAACTGGCGCAGCCCAACGAGTGGAACCACGACGCGGCGCTGGCCTGGGAGCTGCTGGACGATCCGCGCCACCGCGGCGTGCAGCGGCTGCTGCGCGACCTGAACACGGTGCTGGTGGCGCACCCCGCCCTCCACCGGCGCGATGACCGGCCGGAAGGCTTCCGCTGGGTGATCGGCGATGACCGCGCGCAGAGCGTCTTCGCCTATCTCCGCCTGGGCGCGGAGGGCGATCCGCCGGTCCTCGTCGTCAGCAACTTCACCCCCGTGCCGCGGCCCGGCTACCGCATCGGCGTGCCGCGCGGCGGCGCCTGGCGGGAGGTGGTGAACACCGATGGCGCCGCCTATGGCGGATCCAACGCCGGCAATGCCGGGCTCGTCGTCGCCACGCCCGATCCTGCGCATGGCTACGACCAGTCGCTCTCGCTGCTGTTGCCACCGCTGGCCACGCTGGTGCTGGCGCCCGAGGCCTGAGGGTGCCGCCCATACCGGATCGTCTGCTCGCCGGACGGCCGAATCCGCTCGGGGCGAACTGGGATGGGCTCGGCGTCAACTTCGCGGTCTTCTCGGCGCATGCCGAGCGCATGGACCTCTGCCTGTTCGATCCCTCCGGTCGGCGGGAGGTGGCGCGCCTGCCAATGCCGGAGGTGACGGATGAGGTCTGGCACGGCTACCTGCCGGAAGCACGGCCTGGCCTGCTCTACGGCTACCGCGCCTTCGGCCCCTATGAGCCGCGGCACGGCCACCGCTTCAACCCGCACAAGCTGCTGCTCGACCCCTACGCGAAGCAGCTCGCCGGCGAACTCCGCTGGTCCGACGCGCTGTTCGGCTACCGTCTCGGCACCGGTCGCGCCGACCTCTCCTTCGATCGCCGCGACAGCGCCCCTGCCATGCCGAAGGGGGTGGTGGTGGATGACAGCTTCGCCTGGGGCGACGACCGGTCGCCCGCCACCCCGTGGGAGAACACCGTAATCTACGAGGCGCATGTGCGTGGCCTCACCATGCGGCGGGAGGACATCGCGCCGCGCGAGCGCGGCACCTTCGCCGCGCTGTCCGACCCGCGCATCGTCGGCCACCTGCAGTCGCTCGGCGTCACCGCCATCGAGCTGCTGCCGATCCAGGCCTTCCTGCAGGACCGCTTCCTGGTGGAGAAGGGGCTGCGGAACTACTGGGGCTACTCCACCCTCGGCTTTTTCGCGCCCGAGCCGCGCTACCTGGTCGAGCCCTGGGAGCGCCGCGAGCTGAAGGTGGCCATCCGTCGCCTGCACGGCGCGGGCATCGAGGTGCTGCTCGATGTCGTCTACAACCACACCTGCGAGGGCAACGAGATGGGGCCGACGCTGTCCTGGCGCGGCCTCGACAACGCGTCCTACTACCGCCTCGTGCCGGGGGAC